>CAYJNF010000013.1:0-17365 GCA_964370915.1 uncultured Chitinophagales bacterium | reverse complement strand
TGCCCTAACAGCCAACAGAACAAGGAAATGGCTGACCTCTCCTCTAGGCAGGTCCGTCGTGAACAAAGTTGGCGGTTCGGCTTTTATTCTGTTCGGCATTGCTCTTGCGACCTAGCTCCTCTCAACAACCAACCATCAACCAGCCTCGACTCTTGCAACTCACCCGACTGTACGGGTCCGTAAGAGTTGACGGTGATAAAAATACGGAGGTCTTGAAAACCCATGATAGTTGCTTCTCCTAAATTAATCCCATCGCAGCGTGATCTCTTCGAGATCCCCGACGGAATTACATTCCTCAACTGCGCAAATCTTTCTCCCCAGCTCCGCACTGTCACAGCTGCGGGATTGAATTCAACTCGGGCAAAGGCCTCGGCATGGGAGATCACTCCTCCCGACTGGTTCACCAACATCGAGATTCTCCGTGAGCTTGCTGCACAAGTCCTTAATGCAGATGCGGAGTCGATAGCCCTTGTCCCCTCGGTTAGCTACGGGATTGCCATCGCGGCCGCAAACGTGCGCGTTGAGCGCGGACAGTCGATAGTTGTTCTCCATGAGGAATTCTCTTCCAACGTGTATGCATGGAGAGAACTCGCACGGAAGAGGGAGGCTACGGTTCGCACAGTGGAGCGACGAACCGGCCAGACATGGACGCAGGCACTTCTCGATGCGATCGATGCAAGCACTGCCGTCGTCGCGGTTCCGCAATGTCACTGGACGGATGGGAGCCTCGTGAATCTTTCCGCGGTTTGCGAGAAGGCACGCTCTGTGGGCGCCGCGCTCGTCGTCGATGCAAGCCAATCCGCCGGCGCGTATCCGCTTGATCTCGCGACGGTCCAGCCCGACTTTCTTGTCGCTGTCGGGTACAAGTGGCTGATGGGCCCGTACAGTGTTGGCTACCTGTACGTATCGCCGCACTGGAGGGCAAACGGAACGCCGATTGAACATCCCTGGGTGTCGCGAAAGGGGAGCGATGACTTTGCGAGTCTTGTGTTGTATCAGGACGAATTCCGGCCAGGCGCGAGGCGGTTTGATTATGGCGAGTGCTCCAACTTCGTGCTTGTGCCAATGGCTATTGCCGCACTCCGCCAGATCCTCTCCTGGGGTGTGATGAACATCCAGCACACGCTTTCCGAGTTGACGGACATGATCGATCGCGGCGCTGCCGCCATGGGAGGCGTTGTGCCGTCTGAGCGTGTCGGTCATATGATTGGCGTGAGGTTTCCTGGCGGGCTGCCGGCTCATCTCAGCAGAAAGCTGGCGGATGACCGCATCTATGTCAGCATTCGTGGCAATGCCGTTCGTATTGCACCGCATCTGTACAACAACGAGGCCGACATCGAACGCCTGTTCAGAGTCCTTCGCACACTTATGTAAAACAACGCGGGCGAAGCTGAACTACTTGCTCTGGTGAACTGCAATCAGTTCCAGCGCGGATTTGCGATCAAGAGAATGAGGAAGAACAGACCGAACATAAGTCCCGGCACAGCCAGGATGAGCAGAACGACGAATGCAATGCGGTTGCGACCTGAGGAGCGTAGCCAGAGACTGCCCAACATAACACTTCCCAAAACAAGAAGAATGATGAACCACAGCCCGGCATTGAATGACGACACTGAGCCATCTGCCAGTCCAACAAAAAAGAAATACAGCACAACAATTGTAATGAGCGCATCGAACCCCCAGGGAATCCAGAATTTCATGAGCCGCCTCCATTATTTTTCGCATCGCGAGGTACATGCCACCAAAGTTGGGAATCAACCGGATCAGCCATACGAAGAGGATCTAATCTTGATGGAAGACTGAAGTGGATCGTGGTCACGGGATTGAAAGGATTCGGATGATTTTGATGAAGATACGACTTTTTTCGAAAACTGTGTGCAGGCCTGTTCGCCCCCGGCGGGGACCAGGCACTGCCGGTCCGTCGTGCAACCCGCAGCTCTGGTGTTCCGCTTGCTTGTGTGAAGTATCCGCCTGCATAAAGATGATGATCAAAGTCTTGAATATATCGCAGAATTACGGCATATAGTACAAGGGTATCGGGATTCGACATCTGCTATATGCAGGTACGGAAAACGAGAAAGGATCTGAATGAAAGTCTGGCTGGATGATAAACTTGAGAGCTACCGTCCCGCGCCAGCAGGATGGGTTGGTGTGAAAACCGCGCAGGAAGCCATTGCACTGCTAAGAACAGGGAAAGTCGAAGAACTCAGTCTTGACAACGATTTGGGTGACGAGGCAATTGCCGGCAGCGGTTGCGACGTTCTCGAATGGCTGGAGAAGGAAACTGCAATGCATGGATTTATCCCGCCACCGACCATAGTGGTACATGGTGCGAATGCATCCGTGTATCCCAAAATGCTGCATGCGATTAGTAGCATCGCTCACTTGTCGGGCAAGAATCTGGCTCGCAGGCGACACCTTGTTGCAATCCTTGATGATGATGAGGCGTTTGTTTCTCTCTTGAAGGAATTGTTGGGACTTGAGGGATATGATAGTGTGTCGTTTGTTGACAAGGCAAAGTTCCTGAACTCCATAGACGTTGTTCGACCGGACGTAATCGTCACCGACGTTAAATCCCTGGACATGTCAATGGACGGGATGGAATTTCTGAAGAGGATCAAAACCGATGGAGCGCACGCGTCAATTCCAGTCATCATGGGTACCGGATTGGAAAGTGTCGCTGATAGGGCGGAGGCTCTGAGACTTGGTGCGTTTGCGTGGATTCAGAAACCATTTCCTCTTGCTGACTTGATAAATGCACTCCAGATGTCACTGAAGACGGCCTGAGATCAAATGCTTGGCACTGACATGATGGTTGGTCACCAAGCCTTGCTATTGCAATTGCTGCTGCGTTGATCGCTTTTCGCGCATCGACTCATTTAAGAAAACGCGCAATGCCCCTTGCCTTGATCCGTCGTTCCAAGGCATATGCTCGTCGAAGCGGTTACTGAAGTTTTGCGTGGAGCCAACATAGTAGCGGTGTGCCGATTGGCTGTAGAGGATATACGTGGTAAACATTCTCGCCGACAGGCAGGGCTTTGGGGATTGCCAATGTCGCGCTAACTACATAACAGTTGACACGCCATTCCAAAACCTCTGCAGTAGTCCTCACAACGTGCTAACCGCCATCAGCGTAGAACAACCTGCCTTTCTAACCCCAAAGGACCGGTCCCTTTTCCATTCGTTCGGGCTATTCATGTTGGCTTCTGTGGTCGGTAAATTGGCGTGAAGAATTCTCAACAACCGGCTCAGCCAACAAAAGACCCTCGCAAGCCATAAGCGGACCCAGCTCTCGACCGCAACATTGAATCAAGGACCTGCATGTTGAATGAATCGATGGATAACATGTACAGAACAAGCAACTTCATGTCCACTGGGTTTGGATCCATGCGCATCGCGGCAATACTGGTTGGGGTCGCCATTTCTCTTTTTGGTGGAAGCCTCCAGGCGCAAAAACCCCCTTACCTGA
This sequence comes from uncultured Chitinophagales bacterium, assembly GCA_964370915.1. Taxonomy (GTDB): domain Bacteria; phylum Bacteroidota; class Ignavibacteria; order UBA10030; family UBA6906; genus CAADGV01. The sequence continues at coordinate 13,896 of CAYJNF010000013.1, read as the reverse complement.
AGAACACAAACTACGTTGTTCAATTGGGCATGTATGATCTCTTCACGTCGACCCAGGCCGACGTAGTTATGTTGGGCAACTCACTCACGTACAACGCCAACTGGAATGAAATACTCAACCGTTCAAACATCGCCAACCGTGGAATTTCAAGCGACATTACTTCAGGTTACCTCCATCGCCTTCACTATGTGTATCGGCTACGCCCGAAAATCTGTTTCATCGAAGGGGGAATCAACGACCTGTTCTCGAACGATTCCGTGAAGAATATCGTTCGCAACTATGCCGGCATCATCGATTCACTGCAAGCGCATGACATTGTTCCTGTAATTCAATCGACGCTGTTCGTGTCAGCAAGGTATCCGCGTGCGCGGGAAAAGAACAGGCAGGTGCAGACGCTGAACACATGGCTCGCGGCATTTGCTTTGAAAAATGAAATTGAATTTCTGGATATCAATGCTCTTGTTTCAACCAAAGGGTTCCTGCGTGCCGATCTTACCTATGATGGAATCCACCTCAGCGCGCGCGGCTATGCGCTGTGGGCGCCCGAGGTTGGAAGAATTCTTGCGCAACACAATCTCTAACCTTCCGAATGACCAAGATTCGAATTCTTCTGATTGAAGATAACCGTTTGTTGCGCGAGGGTATTGCCGATATGATCAACGGGCAAACAGACATGAAAGTGGTTGCAGCGTGGAGGGGAGGACATGACAACATTCTGCTCAACGCGCGCACCGTGAAGGCCAGGGTGATTCTCATCGATCTGGGGTTGCGAAGTCAAAGCGGTGTTCGCATTGTGAAATCCGTGAGCAAAGAGATGCCCGACATGAAAGTAATCGGCATGGGTCTTGTCTCAACGCAACAGGATATTGTGGAGTTCGTGCAAGCGGGGGCATCGGGGTTCATCCTGAAAGATGCAACGGTGAGTGATTTCCTCATGACGTTACGTTCGGTGGCCCATGGTGGGAAAGTGATTCCACCTCCGTTGACCCACTCATTGTTTTCTCACGTCGTTGAGTATGCACTCAAGACGGGAAAGGGGAATCTGAACAGAGCCGTGAGAATGACGAAACGTGAACGTGAAATCATAGCACTGATTGCCGACGCCCTCAGCAACAAGGAAATTGCCGATCGGCTCCACATTGCGATCTATACGGTCAAGAGCCACGTGCACAACATAATGGAAAAGCTGGCCTTGCATAGTCGCATGGAAATAGCAGACTATTCGCAGGACGACGGGGCGTCTCCAACCTTGTAGGCGTCCTCCCGGATCTACGCTCTCCAGAGACCATACACACGACTTCTCTCTAGAAAAGGATTAACTCCTTTTCCATCCTTTGGATTGATTCCTTCCTGAACTATCATTGGTATACTGAGTCACATTCCGTATGGGTATAAAAGAACACATCGCAGAGGGAGCTCACCCGCTTCGAGGGATCGTGATCAGCGAGTTGATGTTTTTGGGAAAGGAAGGCTTCGATCAATCAAAGAACCCTATCCACAATCGGATGAATTGTTCGTTCATCAAGAGTTGGATAGAAGGACACGAAGATTGTTTATCATCATATAACACATCATCATCTCATTTCAAAGGAGAACTACCATGAGTAAAGATCAGAACAGAAGACGGGATTCAAAAAAAGAAGCGGCAATGACGCCAAAGGAAAAGAAGGCGGCCAAGAGGGAGAAGAAAAATAGTAAGTTGAATCAGGTAGTGCTTATATCGGAAAAATAGTTGAGGTTTTGGCTTAAGGGCAGCTCATTGGAAAGAAGGAACGGTGTGGAAACGGGATGCCACAAAGGTTCGTTACAGAACAGCCCGATAGGTGAGATTCGGGCGATGCAGTATTAGCTTTGTAGAGCTTCCCGTAATTTCTCATCTCAAGTTTTTCAATTTTCAAAGCGAGTCCAATGGGTGTAGGAACACTGAAACAATCCATACTTCGGACCTTCGGGAATTCGCGGGGTGTATTTCCTCAGGATACTGAAGAGCCGATACGGAGCGAGCTCTTTAGCATCGAACGGCTCGAGCAGCATGCAGAAAGTCTTGCGACTGCTCAACGCGTCACGCCAAAACCCGCGGCTGGCCGGCCGCTTGCATCGCGGCTCGGAGACAATGCCCGTATTCTGCTTCAGGCCTATCGTGCCATTGCCAAAGCCATAGACGACGAACAGGTGATCACGCCCGCGGCGGAGTGGTTGGTCGATAATTTTCATGTCGTGGATGAACAGATCCGCGAAATCCACGACGACCTCCCGCGCGGCTTTTATCGCGAACTCCCCAAACTTGCCGAGGGGCCACTCGAAGGGTATCCACGAGTATTTGGGATTGCGTGGGCATTCGTTGCACACACCGACAGCAGGTTCGATCTGGAAACACTGAGGCGGTTTGTGCACGCCTACCAGCGCGTTCAGCCACTCACGATCGGAGAACTCTGGGCGGTGGCGATCACGTTGCGCATCGTCCTTGTCGAGAATCTGCGTCGCTCTGCGCAGCGAATCGTGTCGAGTCGTGCGGAGCGACAAGAAGCGGATAGCGTCGCTGATGGTCTACTTGGAGTCGGAATCCGTGAGGCTCTACTACCCGATGTAGCTCTTGGACGATTTGATGGAAAGCCACTTCCGACGGCATTTGCGGTGCAAATTGTCCAACGACTGCGAGATCAGGATCCGGCAGTAACACCCGCACTTCACTGGCTGGATGTACGATTGACAGCACAGGGAACGAGCTCGGAGAAGATTGTCGCCGAAGAGCATCAGTTCCAGGGCGCGATGAGCGTCACTGTCCGCAATGTCATTACAAGCATGCGCCTCATGTCCTCTGTCGATTGGACGAAGTTCTTCGAGAGTGTGAGCCTCGTTGATGCGGAATTGCGCGCGCATAGTAATTTTGCAGCGATGGATTTTCCGACCCGGGACAGCTACAGGCACGCAATTGAAGAGCTTGCCAGAGGTTCATCGTCCTCAGAAACCGAAGTCGCCCGAAGCGTCATTCAGAAAATACAAACTGCCGGCAATGGTGAGCAGAACAGTCCAGAACAAGATCCCGGCTATTACCTTCTCTCGAAGGGTCGTGTCGCGTTTGAAAAGCAAATCGCGTTTCATGTTCCGTTGAAGTCCTGGTTTGATCGCGCCGCTGCAAGTACAGGCATGCGGGGGTATCTCATAGTCGTCGCGTTCGTGAGCGGCCTCATCCTCTCCTTGCCGTTGCTTGGTGTTGCCAAAGCCGGGGTACTGGGATACGAGCTTCTCCTTCTCGCGCTCCTTGCCGTTATCCCGTTATCGGAAGTAGCTGTTGCGATTGTGAATCATTGGATCACGAATCGGTTTGGTCCGAAGGCATTGCCCTGTCTGGAACTCCATGATGGTGTACCGTCGAGTCTGCGTACAATTGTTGTTGTGCCCACCCTCTTGACGACGCGTGAAGAGATCGAAGAACAGATTGAGCGGCTTGAGGTTCACTATCTGGCAAATCAGGATGACGAACTTCATTTCGCGCTTCTCTCGGATTGGAAAGACTCTGCAACAGAGAGCACCGCAGAAGACGACGAACTTCTCGGCGTTGCGATTGCTGGCATTGCGCATTTGAACACGCGTCATGCACCGTCGACGGTCGGCGAACGATTCCTTCTTCTCCATCGTCGACGGTTGTGGAACGCGGGAGAGAGAAAATGGATGGGGTGGGAACGCAAACGTGGCAAACTCCACGAGCTGAATCGATTGCTGCGGGGAGCGACCGACACGAGTTTCCTGACCTCCAATACGCCGTTGTCTCTTGTTTCCTCTTCCGTGCCTCCTGGCGTTCGTTACGTGATCACACTCGATGCTGATACTCGACTTCCGCGCAGAGCTGCCCGGCGACTCGTGGGGAAAATGGCCCACCCGCTGAATCGTCCAAAGATCGATGAGCGAACCGGTCGTGTGACCGAAGGGTATGCTGTGCTTCAGCCACGAGTAACTCCAGCATTGCCAACTGGTCGTGCAGGTTCGCTGTTTCAGCGGATCTTCTCCGGACCGGGTGGCATGGATCCGTACGCGTTTGTCGTCTCCGACGTGTATCAGGATCTCTTCGAAGAAGGATCCTACAGTGGAAAAGGAATCTACGATGTTGATGTGTTCGAAGCTGCACTCCACGGGCGTGTTCCCGAGAATACAGTCTTGAGCCACGATCTCCTTGAAGGAATTTTTGCTGGGTCAGGATTGGTCTCAGATATCGAAGTCGTTGAGGAATTTCCTTCGCGGTATGATGTTGCGGCGGCCCGTCAGCATCGATGGGCGCGTGGTGACTGGCAGTTGCTCCCGTGGATTTTTTGGCATGGGCGTGACTCAAGCGGCCAAATGGGTCGACGGAATATCCCGTTGACTGGTCGCTGGAAGATGATCGACAATCTTCGCCGATCACTCTCGACACCTGCTGCGTTTCTTGCACTGCTGGGGGGATGGACACTTCCGTTTGCTTTTGCTGCAGTGTGGAGTGGGTTCGTTCTTGCGACAATCGCGCTGCCTCCCCTCCTTCCCTTTTTCGCGGGTATTATCCCTCGCAGGCGGCAGATCTCAAAACGCAGTCACTGGCGCGCGGTCGCGAAGGATTTGTCCCTCGCCCTCTCGCAAATTGTATTTCACGTCGCGCTCCTTGCACATCAGGCGTGGCTGATGACCGACGCCATTGTGCGAACACTCTTCCGGCTGTTCGTAAGTCATCGGCACATGCTGGAGTGGGTCACCGCGGCCCAGGCAAAGTTCGGACTTCCTCTCAACATCCGTGGGTTCTATCGGCGAATGGCAGGCGGCGTGGTGCTTTCATGCGTCGCCGGAATCATCGTTGCTTTTGCACCGCATGAGTCGAGACTGACGGCGGTTCCATTTGTGGTTCTGTGGATGCTCTCGCCCTTTGTTGCACAATGGGCAAGCCGCCCACGGTCGCATGCCAGCGTCAAACCGATTTCGCCTGCCGACGGACAAATGCTGCGGCTGATTGCTCGCCGGACCTGGCGTTTCTTCGAAACGTTCGTCACCACGAGAGAGCACATGCTGCCGCCGGACAATTTTCAGGAAGAACCGAAGCCATCAGTGGCCCATCGGACTTCTCCTACAAATCTTGGATTGTACCTTCTCTCCACGGTCAGCGCAAATGATTTCGGCTGGCTGGGCATGCACGAAACGATAGAACGATTGGATGCAACGCTCGCAGCGATGAACGGTCTCGATCGTTTCCGCGGCCACTTCTACAATTGGTATGACACTCGGGACCTTCGTCCCCTGGACCCGAAGTACATTTCTTCTGTAGATAGTGGAAACCTTGCCGGGCACCTTATCACCATCGGCAATGCATGTCGCGAGTTGATCAAACGTCCGTTGATGGATTCGCAGTGGACGGTGGGAATCGGGGACGCGCTGATGCTCATGAGCGAGTCCCTGGACGCGCTTACGAACGATCGACGAACGCTGACCGTGAGTCGCAAACGGTTGGATGAAGTCCTCGAAACGTTTTCCGCTTCGCTTCGCGAAATTCCAACAACGCCTGCCAGTGTCGTTAGGAAGTTGGAAGAACTCGCTGACCAAGCCAACATCCTTGCCGATATTGTACGAACCCTGATCGAAGAAGGGGGCGACGGACCGACTGTAGAATGGGGCACCGACGTGCTGTTCTGGACAGAGGCTGCGCGAGCATCTATCAAGAGTCATGAGCGCGATGCGGCGTTGTTGAAGCCCTGGTCGGAACTCGCCGCGTCTATGAAGCGTAATCCGGAGAGATTCCCTGAGGACATTCTCGCGTCCTTCGTTGGCTCGATCCCGACACTTGCCGCTTTTCCTGACCTGTGTGAAGAAGCGATCTCCATTCTGACACTTCATCGGACCAAAGTGCCTGATGACGGCGACATGAAGAGTGGCTCTCTCGATCAGGTGGATGTTCTGATAGAAACCTTTGAACATGCCGGCCATGCGGCCCGATCTCTCGAACGTCAACTCGCATCTCTGAGTGATGTGTCAATGAAGATGTTTGCGGCGATGGATTTCGGATTTCTCTTCGATACGGAGCGGCAACTCCTCTCAATCGGATACCGGGTTGCCGAAGGCAATCTCGATCCCAACTGCTACGACTTGCTCGCCTCGGAAGCGCGACTGGCAAGTTTCGTCGCAATTGCAAAGGGAGATGTACCGGTGCGAAGTTGGTTCCACCTTGGTCGATCGCTGACCCCGGTCGACCGCGATTCGGCGTTGGTATCGTGGTCCGGTTCCATGTTCGAATACTTGATGCCTTCGCTCGTGATGCGTGTTCCGGCTGAAAGTCTCCTGGGACAGACAGAACGTTTTGTTGTTCGGCGGCAGATAACGTATGGCGGAGAGCTTGCGATGCCCTGGGGAGTTTCAGAATCGGCCTACAATGTGCGCGATCTTGAGTTCACCTATCAGTACTCGAACTTCGGCGTTCCCGGATTGGGGCTTAAGCGCGGTCTCAGCGAAGACGCGGTCATTGCACCATACGCCACCGCGCTGGCTGCGATGATAGATCCAAAGGCGGCTGCAGAAAATTATGCGCGTCTTGCTCATGCAGGCGGTCGTGGCACATACGGATTTTACGAGGCTCTGGATTACACACCATCGCGCCTTCCCGAAGGTGAGCCGGTTGCGATCGTGCGCGCCTACATGGCGCACCATCAGGGGATGACACTTGTTGCGATCGACAATGCCCTTCACGATGGCGCAATGCGCGCCCGCTTTCACGCCGAGCCGATTGTCCAGGCAACCGAACTGTTGTTGCAGGAGCGAACTCCCCGCGATGTCGCTGTATCGCGTCCGCGAGCCGAGGAAGTAAATGTGGCTGCCAACGTTCGCGACTTGATACCACCAACGCACCGCAGGTTCCATTCGCCACACGACAACGTTCCTCGTACACATCTTTTGTCCAATGGCAATTACGCCGTCATGGTTACCAGCGCGGGGTCGGGATACAGTCGCTGGCGAGACCTCGCGGTGACGCGTTGGCGCGAGGATATGACCTGTGATTCCTGGGGTTCATACATCTTTTTGCGCGACACGCGAAGTGGTGAGGTATGGTCGGCAGGATACCAACCTGCAGGTATTGAGCCGGACAGTTACGAGGTGGAGTTTTCGGAGGATCGAGTCGAGATCGCGCGGCGTGACGGAACCATCGCAACAACGCTTGAAGTTGCTGTGTCTCCAGAAAGTGATGCCGAAGTGCGGCGTGTCTCCTTGTCGAATCTTGGAAGTCGGGTGCGGGTAATCGAGGTGACGTCCTACGCGGAGATCGTGTTGGCCCAACCGGCGGCTGACATATCGCATCCCGCATTCTCAAAGCTCTTTGTCCAAACAGAGTTCGAATCCGATGTCGGTACTCTTCTTGCAACACGGCGACGCCGGTCGCCAAGCGAGCCGGAAATCTGGGCAGCCCACCTGGCGGTGATAGAGGGTGACAGCGTCGGCGAAGTGCAATATGAAAGTGACCGCGCACGTTTTCTTGGACGAGCGCGTCAGATTCGGTCACCGATTTCCGTGATGGATGGAAAACCGCTCTCGAACACGGTAGGGACTGTGCTCGATCCGATCTTCAGCCTTCGCTGTCGGTTACGCATTCTTCCCGGAACCACCGTACGCGTTGCATTCTGGACCATGGTAGCGCCATCGCGCAAAGAAGTGCTCGACCTGGCGGATAAGTATCACGACTCGACGGCATTTGAACGCGCGGTGACACTTGCGTGGACTCAGGCGCAGGTCCAACTTCACCATCTCGGTGTCGGTGCTGAAGAAGCGCATCTCTTCCAGCGTCTTGCCAACCACGTTCTGTATTCACATCCGGCGCTACGACCCGCCTCGGAAGTACTTAAGCGAAGTGAGCATGGACCGTCAACATTGTGGGTGCATCGCATTTCCGGTGATTTGCCAATCGTCCTTGTGCGAATCGATGAACCCGAGGACCTGGAAATAGTCAGGCAGCTGTTGCGGGCACATGAGTATTGGCGGATGAAATTACTCGCTGTCGATCTCGTGATTCTGAATGAACAACCGCAATCCTACAACATGGACCTTCAGGGTGCACTTGAAACAGCGGTTCGCACAAATGAATCACAGATGCGGCCGCAGCTCGAAGGAAAAGGGGGAAACATCTTCGTCGTACGTGCGGACATGGTTTCACTTGAAGTGCGTATGCTGCTTCAAAGCGTTGCACGAGCGGTGCTACTCAGCCGTCGCGGGAGTCTCTCCGAGCAACTCAGTTCACTGGAGGAGATCGAACCTGCCCCACGGCAACGTCTCGCTTCGTTTCCTGTCAATGCCAAGGAGTGGGTCAAGGGCAAGTTGGCCACAGTACTTTCAGAGGATGATATAAGGGAGCCTGTTGCATTCTCCGAGAAGTTGGAGTTCTACAATGGTCTGGGCGGATTTGCTGCCGGCGGAAACGAATATGTGACGATTCTGAGAGATGAACAATCGACGCCGGCACCATGGATCAATGTGATCGCCAACGCGTCATTTGGTTTCCAAGCGTCGGTCGAGGGCGCGGGCTATACGTGGTCTATGAATAGTCGTGAGAATCAACTCACTCCCTGGTCGAATGATCCGGTTGGTGACAGACCGGGTGAGGCGTTCTACATTCGGGATGAACAGAGCGGCGCCCTCTGGTCGCCTACCGCCTTGCCGATTAGGGAAGAAGTCGGTCAATACCTTGCGCGCCATGGTCAGGGGTACAGCAGATTTGAACACTCGTCGCACGGAATCTCACTCGGACTGCTCGCGTATGTGCCGCTCAATGAGTCCATCAAAATCTCACGACTGAAGGTCAAGAACAATTCATACCGAAATCGCCGGCTCTCTGTCACAGCGTTTGTGGAGTGGGTGCTCGCCTCTTCGCGTGAGGCCTCTGCTCACTTCGTTTCGACTGAGGTCGATTCAAAGACGGGAGCGATGTTTGCGCGCAATCCGTGGAGGACAGAATTCTCCCATCGTGTCGCGTTCGCCGATCTTGCCGGACGTCAACTGAGTTGGACCGGCGACAGGAGAGAATTTCTCGGACGCAATGGCACGCTCGAACATCCTGCCGCTTTCGACGAAGGATCGCCGCTCTCGAATCGGGTTGGGGCCGGACTCGATCCGTGTTGTGCCATGCAAACCCGGTTTGAACTCGAACCAGGCGAGGACACGGAGATCATTTTCTTTCTTGGTGATGCAGCAACGAAGGAGGAAGCACGATCCCTGATCACGCGTTTCCGCACAATCGATCTCGACGAAGTCTTCCGTACGGTAACAACGTTCTGGAACGAGACTCTCAGTGCGGTGCAGGTGAAGACTCCCGACCGTTCGATGGACATTCTCCTCAATCGCTGGCTTCTGTACCAGACAATGGCCTGTCGGGTCTGGGCACGCTCGGCATTTTACCAGGCGAGCGGTGCGTACGGATTCCGCGATCAACTTCAAGACGGAATGGCGCTTGCGGTTTCGAAGCCGGAACTCACGCGGGAACATCTTCTTCGCGCTGCCGGACGACAATTTATCGAAGGGGACCTTCAACATTGGTGGCTGCCCGCGTCGGGGCGTGGCGTTCGCACCCGCATATCAGATGACGCAGTCTGGTTACCCAACGCCGTAGCACATTATGTCGGAGTGACGAACGACGGCGGAGTTCTTGACGAGGTGATTCCGTATCTCGAAGGACCCATGCTTCGGGCGGGCGAACACGATTCCTTCTTTCAGCCGATGGTTTCAGGTGACAACGCCACGTTGTATGATCATTGCGCCCTCGCCCTCGACCGGAGCCTTTCGCTTGGTACTCACGGACTGCCGTTGATAGGAACAGGCGACTGGAACGATGGCATGAACAAGGTTGGTGAGAAGGGAAAAGGAGAGAGCGTTTGGCTCGCCTGGTTTCTTCATGCGACACTTCTAGGCTTCGCACCATTCGCGAAAACCCGCGGGGAACATGCACGAACCGCCGCGTGGTTGCATCATGCTGCGACGTTGCGAGAATCTCTTGAACGACATGCATGGGATGGAAGCTGGTATCTCAGGGGATACTACGATGACGGCACGCTGCTCGGCTCATCGTCAAGCGAGGAATGCCGAATTGATTCAATAGCACAGTCGTGGGGAGTAATCTCGGGTGCCGCCGATCCGGCTCGCGCCGCCAAGGCGATGGCGGCCGTGAACGAACATCTCATCCGCCGCGATAACGGCCTGGCGCTGCTTTTCACCCCGCCATTTGATCGCACAACGCAAGAGCCAGGCTACATCAAAGGATACCCGCCCGGCATACGCGAGAACGGCGGACAGTATACACATGGCGCGATCTGGTCGGCGATTGCATTCGCGATGCTCGGCGATGGAGACAAGGCGGCCGAATTGTTCTCAATGCTCAATCCAATCAATCGCTCAACAACACGGGCTGCAATTCGCCGCTACAAAGTGGAGCCTTATGTCGTCTGCGCGGATGTTTACTCCCAACCCCCGCATGTTGGGCGCGGCGGTTGGACCTGGTATACGGGTTCGGCCGGATGGATGTATCGTGCAGGACTTGAGTGGATTCTCGGCTTTCGCGTGCAGGGCACAACGCTTGTTCTCGATCCTTGTATACCAACGACATGGAAAAGGTTCGAGATTGAATATCGTTGCCGGTCAGCTCGCTACGAAATCACTGTCGAAAATCCGAGCGGAGTCTGTCGAGGAGTTGCCAGTTGGACAGTTGACGGAGTCACACAATCAACTCCTCCGCCCGGAAGTCCAGTGCGTATGAACCTGGCAAATGACGATACTACTCATCATGTGCGCGTCATACTTGGAGTTCCGCAGTAGTCTCAGGACGAAGTGGATTTGTTCCATTCTTGGCCATTCAACTGCTTTTCTTCCGATAAGTCTGATTGCCTTCTCGCCATAGTTGTATCCGCGACATGCAGTATTGTTTGATCGACTCACTCTCTCCTTAAGAAGGATTAACTACTCTTTCATTCCTTTGGGCGATTCCTTTATGGCAAATCATACGCTACCTTTCTGCAGATAAAACTCGGCGGTCTGTCGTTTCAACAAACTCTCCAGTCGTCACCATGCTGCGGAGCAACCGCATGCCACACAAGCTATCCGCAATGGGCAAACAATTATCTCAGGAGGAATATATGTCATCACGTACCATTTTGAAATTTACATCGATCATTTCTGTGTTGCTGTCCCTCTCCTTGAACTCGGGATTCGCGCAGAACTCGGAAGGGCGATGGGCCCTTGGCTTTCACGGCGGTGCCAACATGTGGTTTAACGATTACAATAAGCGGATGATCGGGCCGGGCGGCGAAGCCGTGCTTCGGTACGGCATCACGAAAGCGTTCTCTGCGGGACTTCTTGCGGGATACGAAGAATTGAAGTCGAACCAAGATCCCGCGTTGAACGGCGTTGGCTACTTGAAGCTGCACGCGATGCCCGCATCATTTGTTGGATGGATTCACTTCGCTCCGGGTAAGACAGTCAATCCCTATGTCTACGCAGGCATCGGCGCCATGATTTACAAGAGACTGAATGGCGGAAACGTCTATCTCCCTGACAGCAAGTTCATAACTTCGATTCACGTGCCGGTTGGCGCCGGCCTCGAAATCTTTGCATCAAAAAAAACCTCCATTGTTATTGACGCTGGCTACCGAATAACAGACGATTATCCCGATTGGCTCAAGAAGGGAAATCTTGGCGGGTATGCAACTGCAAAGGCTGGCATCAATGTGTATCTCGGCTCCAGCGATGCCGACGATGATGATAGCGATGGCCTTACCAATGGTGAAGAGCGCACACTTGGCACCAATCCCCTCAGCCCCGACACCGATGGTGATGGGCTAAAAGATGGCGATGAAGTTCATCGGCACAAAACAAATCCAGTCAAAACCGACACAGACGGCGATGGCTTGAATGACGGAGAAGAAGTTTCAAAATACATGACCGCTCCACTCAAATCCGATACCGATGGCGACGGACTTTCAGACGGCGACGAAGTGACGAAACACCGAACCGATCCGCTGAAGATTGACACGGACGGCGATGGGTTGAGCGATGGTGATGAAGTCATGAACTATCAAAGTGACCCGCTCAATGTGGATACCGACGGTGACGGTTTCTCCGACTCCGAAGAAGTGCAGCGCTACAAGACCGATCCCATAAAGGCCGACAGTGACAGCGACGGTCTGAGCGACAGTGAAGAAATCAAGACGTCCCATACCAATCCGTTGAAATCCGATACTGATGGTGGCGGCGTTAGTGACGGTGTCGAAGTGAAACGCGGGTCAAATCCTCTTGATGCGAAGGATGATGTTCAGACCAAAAGTATTCTCGAGAAGGGCAAGACCGTAATTCTCAAAGGTGTCAACTTTGAATTCAACAAGGCGACCCTGACGAAGGACTCCGAGACCACGCTCGGAATGGCGTTTGACGCACTCGACGCCAGCCCCGATCTCAACGTTCTGATTGTGGGTCACACCGACCATGTGGGCAGCGCCGCGTACAATAAGAAACTTTCCTTGCGGCGTGCGCAGACTGTCAAGTCATGGTTGACAATGAAAGGAATCGCTGCGAAGCGCCTGACGGTTGCCGGCAAAGGCTTTGATGAGCCTATCGACGATAATGCCACAGCCGACGGTCGGGCAAACAACAGACGCATTGAATTCCGTGTGTTGAAGTAGAGGGCAGGGAACAGCAGGCAGTTGTCGGTTGGCCTAAGGTGGCGAGAGTGAAGTTGACAAAAGATAAGAGATCGCTACCTTGGGCCATTCCGCGGTGAGGTTTTTCATCGTTACATCTTGGAAGGAAGGTGGTTTCTTGAAATCAGCAGGAGCTATCATTCTCATTGTGGGTCTCTTCATGACCGTATACGCAGGGTTCACTTATGTGGCTCAAGAGAACGTTGCGGACTTGAATCAGCTCGCGATTACAAGGAATAGCGCGCGCTCAATAAACTGGAAGCCGAACGTCGGCATCGGCGTCATGGTCATCGGTGCCACTGTACTCGTCCTCGGGCGGAAGCATTCGATGGCTACCTGATGTGACAAGTCCGCCGAGCGGGAGGAGGTTGTATGCACCAATTGTTGAGACCCACCTGCAAGAAAAGCGGTCCAAGTATGGATGGAATGCAGTGGAGGCACGCGTCTTCGCGCTCGACAGTAATTCCGGAGGCATCATGGCTGCAAAAGTACTGTTAGTTGACGGCGACAAGGATCTGAGAAATTGTGTTCAAGAAATTTTGAAGTCGAGTGGTTATCTCGTGGCTGAAGCAGCCGACTGTCAGAGCGCTCTCTCTCTGCTTGAAGGTGAGAGGTTCGACTTAATACTGCTGGACATTGCCCTGCCTGATAGAAGCGGTTTCAGCATCCTTGAGTATTGTCAAGAAACTCGTGTTGCGAGCAAAATAATCGTGATAACAGGAACGGTAGAACTGGGAATTGAAATCAAGAGCGCATCGCTTGGGGTGCAGGATTGTGTCACAAAGCCATACGACCCGGACGATCTCTTGAAATTCATCAAACATGTTCTCTGTCTCCCATCTCAAGAAAAGCTCAAACTCCAGATCATCAAGGCTGCGGATTTCATAAAGAGCACTCCCTCGGGGAATCTTGATGTGAAAGCCAGCAGGCAGGTGCTTGCACAAATCGCCGCCGCTGGCGCCAATCTTCATGACTACACGGTGCTCATTGACCTTCGGCAGGTGAAAGCTCGGTTGTCGACGACCGACACATTCAACCTTGCAACAGAGCTTCTGGAGTACGGCGAAACCTTCCACAGAAAAACGGCGGTGCTTGCCCGGGCTGAGCAGGATATTGACCTCATGACGTTCTTTGAAACTGTTGCCAAGAACCGTGGATTCAGAGTCAAGGCATTCACGGATTTTGAGGAAGCCATGACCTGGCTCTTGAGTATCGCGTC
>CAYJNF010000012.1:0-19549 GCA_964370915.1 uncultured Chitinophagales bacterium | reverse complement strand
TGTCTGGGACTGTCGATCGTGAATAAGATTATAGAAGACCTGCAAGGCAGTATTGCGCTTGAGAGCGTAGTGCACGAAGGAACGACAGTGGTCATTCATATTCCGACGCATCAGGAACACAATGGGTGATCTGAGTATCCTTCGGTCGGAGATGCTGCATGAATGCTCCAACATCATTTTTGGAATGAGCACGCGTCGCGGCGGAGTGAGTCCCGAACCTCTTGGCATGAACTTGTCATTCAACGTGGGTGATGACGAAGCGAATGTGATGAGGAATCGCGAGTTGTTCTTTGGTCAATTGGGAATCAAGCTTGATGAGCTTGCGATTCCGAGACAGATTCACAGCGCGACGGTGCATCGTGTGGAGAATGCGGGAATGGTGAATGACTGCGATGCACTCGTAACGAACGTGCGACGCGTCTTTCTCTGTGTGAGTGTTGCGGACTGCGTGCCCGTCTTTTTGTACGATGCAAACGCAAACGTCGTAGCAGGCATCCATGCAGGGTGGCGAGGAACCGCAGCCAGGATTGTTGAGCGCGCTGTTGCGAAGATGGTAGACGAGTTTTCCGCTCAGCCATCTGACATCAAAGCATTCATTGGACCTTCAGCCTCCTCGTGTTGCTACAGTGTGGGTGAGGATGTCGCGAGCGTGTTTGAATCGCAATACACCGAACAACGCGACGGGAAGATTTTTGTCGATCTTAAGCATTCGAATTTCGACCAACTTGTTCACTGTGGGGTCCCGCGAGATCAGATTGAGATAAGCCCTCTCTGCACGATTTCCGAGCAACACCTACTTCACTCCTATCGCCGCGACAAGTCCGCCTCAGGCCGGATGATGGCTGTTATCGGCCTCGTCTAAATTTTTGTAACTTTACTCTTGACATTCCTTTTTCGCTATTGTATATTGTAAACGCTTACATAACGAATTCCAGAGATTCGGTTTTTTTTCCGCCAACATGTAAGCGTTTTCATTGACGTTACCTCTCTCCGAGAATCAGTTGTCTTTTTCTGCGAGTTGGACTCAAGATTTAGATAAATCGTGATGACCACCATAAAAGATGTAGCCCGCGTTGCCGGAGTATCAATCGCTACTGTGTCGAGGGTGTTCAACAACGTCGGGCCTGTTGACGAAGAGCCACAACAGCACGTACGCCAGGTTGCACGTCAGTTGAAGTATGTGCCGAATGCATTGGGAAGAAGCCTCAGCACTCGCCGCACGGATGCCATTGGATTACTTCTGCCAGATCTTTTTGGGCAATTCTTTTCTGAAGTACTTCGCGGAAGCGATCAAACGGCCCAGCAATCACACTACCACCTTGTAGTCTCCAGTTCACACAATAATAAGGAAGAAATTGAAGCCGCTCTTGCGATGATGCGAGGACGTGTGGACGGGCTTGTGATCATGTCGCCGCATCTCGATGCCGAGACGCTGAATGAGAATCTTCCGCAGTCGTTGCCGGTGGTGCTCTTGAACTGCTATGTCGAAACAGATGGCTTTGACGCGCTGAACGTGGACAACTTCGGCGGTGCCTATGCGATGACGAAACATCTCCTCTCGCACGGGCACGAGCGCGTTGCCATCATCAAAGGAACTGAACGCAACTTTGATGCGGCGGAGCGCTTGCGCGGCTATCGGTTGGCAATGCAGGAGGCGGGACGCGGAGTCAATCCACATCATGAGACGAGCGGGAACTTTACGGAAGCCAGCGGGTATGATGCAGTAAGAGAACTCATCGCCACATCGCCGCGGCCCACAGCATTCTTTGCATGTAATGACTCGATGGCAATCGGTGCGTTGAGCGCTTTGCGCGATGAAGGAGTACAGATACCGGAAGAGATCGCGCTCGCGGGATTCGACGATGTTCCTATTGCTTCGTACCTCACGCCCGCGCTCACTTCAGTTCATGTGGGCATTCACAACCTTGGCGTGCGTGCAATAGAGACCGCGCTTCATGCCGTGCGCAACAAAAACGGACATCATAAGCAACAGATTACGCTGGAGACAACATTGAGCTTGCGAGAATCATGCGGTTGTGAAAAACAACGCACCACAAACACATATCCTGACAGAGGAGGTGATTTTCGGACAGCAACCAGTTGACCGCTCCAGTTGTACTACACCGCGTGACGTTCGAGCTTGCTCTATAACTAGAAGTATGAGGAAAGAAGGCATGGGCGACGAAAACAGTAAACAGAGACTGTATTCCGCATGTCCTTCCGCTCTTTACACGGCAGGCGATCTACTGAAGCAACACCGGAGGCTGCCGAGGAGACACGATTTGTTTTACCAATTTATAACCAACCAGGAACCAACTCCACTCAAAAACAAGGAGACCACTATGAACAAACGACGTACCGCTTCAAGGATGATGTTTTTCATAGGTGCTCTTGCAATAGGTTTGCTTTTTCTTTCGTGGGACGGTGATGCAGGGAATGAAACGAAAAAAGAAGCAGCACTACGCGATGAGGCATCGATGAAGAGTCTTCCGCCCGGCACGCTGGAAGAAATCCAGCGCATCATGAAAAATGCCTATCACAAGATCTACGACGGAGATTCGCCAAACGTTGTATATACGAGCGCGCCGAACAAGAGCATTCCAGATAATAATCCGGCTGGAGTTCTCGACACTCTTTCGATTCCAGCAACCGATATTGGCTTCATCGCCTTGAGGCTCGACACTGTCCTTCACACGTATGTCGGCGATCTGCGCATGACACTTACCGCACCGAACGGCGATACAGTCGTGTTGATGAACCGCCCGGGTACCGGCACTTTTGGCAGCGGCGGCGATAACTTCATCGCCACGGTTTTGACGGATACTGCCGCCCGCCCAATTGACTCAATTGTCACGGCAGGCGCACCGTATACAGGTTACTATCGTCCCGATTCTGCGCTTGCGCGAGTCCGCGTAAACATGGCAGCCGGCAATTGGATTTTGAAAGTGACAGACAATGAAGCTGCAGATTCCGGAAAGGTCGTGCAGTGGTCTATCATTGTGGAACCAGCAACTCCACCGCCGCCCCCGTGGAATGATCCCGCCGTGTTGACGGCAATGAATGCGTCGGGCACGATCACGGTGAACGGAGCTATGGATGAAGCTGATTGGTCTCTGGCGGCGCCATATCTGGTCTTTGGGCCCAACGCACGAACGACTGCTGCCACCAAATCAGTGACTGGTGGCGCAGAGGTTCGGCCATCATACACAGACACGAGTTGGGCTACCATCAAGATGTTGCGAAAGGGCCTGCGTCTCTATCTCGGTATTCAATCTTCGGATAAGTCTGTCGGACGTTTCGGCGATAGCTGGGAAGGCGATGGACTGTTCATGAAGATCAAGAACTCGGCGGGCACTGATGGTGAGTTCAAGTTATACTACAATGCCTCGGACCGCACCGGTGCGTCAGCCGACAGCGCAGTGTATGAACCCGGCGGACCATTTCGCTCAGGATTTGGAAATGGTGTTGGATTGGTGAATGCCGGCACAGTTCCGTATGACACAACGCAGGTTGATGCCGGCTATACTCTTGAGCTGGAGGTTCGTCTGGACTCCCTTGGCTTTGCATCAGGTGTTGACACGCTCCAAGTGCTGATGAATATTTTCGATCCGGATGGATATCATCGCGGAACGCAGCCCTGGGTCGGGCCGCCCACGCGCACTTTCCACAAGACATGGTGGGGAAGTGAGTGGGGTCCTTTGATGCGCAAGATCTATCTTCAGCCGGCACGTGCATACGACGACCCGGCAGTGCTGACGGCGAAGGCGGCTCTGAACAACATCGTCGTCGATGGCAGAATGGATGAGTCAGATTGGGCTGGGGCGACGCCGTACTTGAAGTTCGGGCCTAATCCTTCGACGACAAGTGGGGAACGAAGCGTTACAGGTGGTGCGCTTGTGCGCGGCACCTACTGGGATCCAAGCTACGCGACGATGAAGTTCCTCCGTCGGGGTCAGCGGCTCTATGTCGGCATTCAATCATCCGACAAATCCGTTGGTACCTTTGGCGATAGCTGGGAGGGTGATGGTCTGTTTATGAAAATTGCGAATGCCGCTGGTACCCAGGGAGAGTTCAAGCTCTATTACAATTCCCCAACTCGCACGGGGGCGACTGCGGACAGCGCGGTGTATGAACCCGGCGGCCCCTTCCGCGCAGGTTTCGGTTTTGGTGTGGGATTGGTCGCTGCCGGAACGGTTCCGTATGACACAACGCAGACCGACAATGGCTACACACTTGAGCTGGAAATCCGTTTGGACTCACTCGGCTTTGCAACCACCGTTGACACGCTGACTGGCTTGTTCAACGTGTTTGATCCCGATGGCTATCATCGCGGGTCAGTGCCGTGGGTTGGACCAGAGACGCGCGTGTTCCACAAAACATGGTGGGGCAGCGAGTGGGGTCCGGTCGCGCGCAAAATCTATCTCGAGCCTCAACGCGCTTATGACGATCCGGCAGTAATGACTGCGAAAGCCACACTCGGAACCATCAACGTTGATGGGAAGATGGATGAACCAGAGTGGACGCTCGCCAAGCCTTACCTCAAGTTTGGGCCGATGCCGGTCGTTACCGCCGACGAACGCTCCGTAACTGGCGGCGCGTTAGTGCGAGGCACTTATGACGATCCAAGTTTCGCCACAATCAAGTTGTTGCGAAAAGGTCCGCGGCTGTATCTCGGCATTCAATCAGCCGACAGATCTGTGGGACGATTCGGCGATAGCTGGGAAGGCGATGGATTGTTCATGAAGATCCAGAACTCCGCCGGAACTGAAGGCGAGTTCAAGTTGTACTACAATGCATCCGATCGTACGGGCGCATCACGAGACAGCGCCGTGTATGAGCCGGGCGGGCCATTTCGCGCCACGTTTGGCAACGGTGTAGGCTTGGTCGCTTCTGGTACCATACCGTATGATACAACTCAGGTGGATAGCGGGTATACGCTTGAGCTGGAGGTTCGTTTGGATTCTCTTGGCTTCGCGGCAAGTGTCGACACTCTAAGAGTGTTAATGAACATCTTCGACGCTGACGGATATCATCGCGGCACGCAGCCGTGGGTTGGTCCTCCATCACGTGCATTCCACAAGACATGGTGGGGAACCGAATGGGGTCCGGCGAACCGGAAGATCTATCTAGAGCCGCAACGTCCTTATGACGATCCGGCACGTCTCACCGCGAATCTTGCTTCCGGAACTATCAACATCGACGGAAAGATGGATGAGGCCGCGTGGGCGTTAGCGAAACCGTACTTGAAATTCGGGCCGAATCCGCCTGTGAGCGCGGATGAGCGATCTGTAACGAACGGAGCGCTTGTGCGCGGCGTATATTGGGATCCAACCTTTGCCACGGTGAAGTTCTTGCGCAACGGATTGAAGCTTTACATTGGTATCGATTCGCGCGACAAGTCGGTTGGCCGCTTTGGCGACAGTTGGGAAGGCGACGGCTTGTTCATGAAGATCAAGAATGCTGCAGGCGCCGATAACGGTGAGTTTAAGTTGTACTACAATGCGTCAGATCGGACGGGTGCGTCGAAAGACAGCGCCGTGTATGAGATAGGCGGACCGTTCCGCCCCGGCTTCGCTAGAGGCATCGGGCTTGTGCGAACAGGTACGATTCCCTACGACACAACTCAGGTCGATAGTGGCTACACACTCGAACTGCAAATCAACCTGGATTCGTTGGGGTATGGAGCGAATGTTGATTCGGTGGAACTTATGATGAACATCTTTGATCCAGACGGTTATCATCGCGGATCGGTGCCGTGGGTCGGGCCGCCAACTCGCTCCTTCCACAAAACATGGTGGGGTAGTGAGTGGGGTCCCGCGATGCGATGGTTACGTCTCGGTCGTACGGTTGATGTTGCTGCCGCCGACGGGATACCGACAGAGTTCGCATTGTCACAGAACTACCCGAATCCATTTAACCCGACAACGACAATCAAGTTCGATGTACCCGAGCAAGCGCATGTTACGCTTGTCGTGTATGATGTCATCGGACGCGAAGTGACCACTCTCGTCAACAGTGATCTTGCTCCCGGCTATCAGCGGGCAACGTTCTCGGCAAGCAGTCTTGCGAGCGGCGTGTACTTCTATCGTATGACATCTCTTGGCGTAAGCGGCAAGTCGTTTGTTCAGACCAAGAAGCTTTTGTTGATTAATTAGTTCTCACGTTGACGAGTCGGTGGCGCGCATGTGACCCGACGCGTCTGCGTTATGCCTTTCACAGACTCGTCTGATGATCTTGTAGCGCGAAAACGTAAATTCACATCAATCCAAAAAATCAAAAAGGAGGTCACGTCATGAAAAGGGTACTCTTCATGATGATTGCATGCGCGCTCCTTGCGCTGGACGCGTTCGGACAAATGATCCCGCGTCAGGACGCGACGTGGGCTCGCAGAGCGCCATCAGCGATTACGCTCGATGGGGTGATGAACGAAACTGCATGGGCGCAGGCGGAGTCGATCAATGTGGTGTACGGCCAGAATGCCGGCTTGCCCGGCAGCGGATGGAAAGACGAATCGCCGACGCCGCGAACGCCATCCGATCCCACTCGCGCAACACTCAAGTTCTTGATTTTCAACGACAGTCTCTATATCGGAATCCGCGTGCAGGATAGCTCGGTCGGCGGCGGACCGTTCAATGCGTTCGATGGTTTCTTGATGAACTTGCGGTATCGGCAGGCAACAGGGTTCCAGTATTCGGGTGGGGAAGGCAGAACGTGGAACACCCACCAGTCGTATGAAGCGTTCTATGCGTGGATCAAAGAATCGTGGGGCGATCCGGATGCTGACCTGCCCGGGCGGATGCCGCATTTTGCTGGATTTCATTCCAATCCGACACCCGGTGGCCCTCGTCCCGACACATCAAAACTCGTGTGGGATGCTGCAACCACAGTGCAAGGAGCGCAAAACGTCGATGCAACAATCGATCAAGGCTACACATCAGAGATCAAGTTCAACCTGCGACACAAATCGTACGACGTATCGCAAGCAGCTGGAGAAGTGATAATGTTCTCCATCTCGATCTACGATGCTGACTGGCGCTGGCCGATCAATCTTGGACGGACGTACGGGAATCGAACCTGGGTGCAGTGTCCGTGGGGAAGCGACGCGAACATCAATCACTTGCGCATTCATACCAACCCGAATGTTACAACCACGTCGGGTCTGGTGCCGACGGTTGCCGCAGATCTCGTTATCCCCGGTGCAGGCTCGTATCCTTCACCCAATATGGATGGGCGACTCACCGAAGCCATCTGGAGCAACCCCGGCGTCGGCATGCTAACGCTGAAGTACGGCGACGCGGCAACGCGCAATGCCTATCCGACTACTGCTCGCTATCGGAGCGGACACTTCCAGCCCGAAGTGAATGGCGGTCGCGCGACAATTCAGGACGCGAACACAGCAGTGGTGAAGTACTTCTACAAAGCCGACACGTTGTTCTTCGGCTTCGATGTGCAAGATCTGGTGGTGCAGTCAGTTGCTTCGAACGCGCGCTGGGACGGATTTGCAGTTACCGTGTGCCAGCGAAATGCCGTTGAGGATGGAGCAATACTCCTTCGCAGGGAACTTGCCTTTAGAGTTGGCGGCGCGGGCACGGTTATCACGACTGTGCGTGAAAGCGATCTAGCGGCAGCATCGGGAAGATGGGACTCGGCAGCAACGAGAGTTCAAGTAAACATGGCGCTCAAGAGCGGGACAAGCATTGATACTGTTGGAGCGACGCCCGATGTTGGGTACACCGCGGAAATGCGTATCAGGCTCGACTCGCTTGGTTATCCGGCTGGTGGCGGAGATAGAATCGTATTCCTCTCGTTAAAGCATTTCGACGGTGACTCATTCACTCCTATCACTCAGAGCTATGGCACGCACACGTGGTTCATGCGCCAAGAAGCTGGCAGGGATGGCGCGGCATGGGCGTGGATGAATCCCAATGTCACTCTCGCTGTCGATGAGAAAGGGAATCAAATTCCCGAAGTCTTCACACTCGTGGGGAATTATCCTAATCCGTTCAACCCATCGACCACGATCAGATTCATACTGCCGCAACGCAGTGAAGTGAAGCTCGAAGTGTTCAACGTGCTTGGTCAGCTTGTTGCGCTCAAGACTTTGGGAGAACAACAGGCTGGTGAGCAGAATATCGCATTCGATGCAGGCAATCTGGCTACGGGTCTCTATAATTATCGGTTGACGATGGCGACAACAAACGCGATGGTTGCCGGCAAGATGATGTTGGTGAAATGATCTCGCTCTGCGGGATTGTTCTGCATAACAATGACGGATCCGATTGCATGGAACCTCGGTGTTGTACTCATGCCTGAAAAGGCCGCGCGCAGAACAGTGAGTCCCGCAAATCCACCTGCCTAATTTCTTCGGGATGGATTGAGTTACGTGGGGCGAGGTGAAGCTCGCCCCACAGGTGTTAGTCCTTCTGCATTCGGGAGGACGCTTTTCGCAATTTGGGAACACAGCCATGAACAAAAAGCAGCACACGCTCATAACGCTCCTTGCAGCAATGGCGCTGGCCTCAGCACTGGCATTCGGCGGAACAACGGGGAAGATTTCCGGTCGCGTGCTTGACAAGAGTCAAGAACCCCTTCCCAGCACAAACGTCATTGTGGTTGGAACCACGCTCGGCGCAGTCACGGATCTTGACGGCTACTACTCAATTTTGAACGTGCCGCCGGGGAGATATGAGGTTCAATTCCGTTTGGTTGGATACCGCCCCGTGTCCGTCAAACAGGTTCAAGTGAATGTGAACAACACGACCAAACTGGATGCGTCGCTTGAAGAGGATGCGATCACAACAGACGCTGTGGTTGTCGTCGCAAAGAGGCCTGTGGTGGAGGTCGGGCTTACGAGCACAGTCGCAACCGTGACCGACCAGGATATCAAGGCATTGCCGGTGCAAGAACTGCAGGATATCGTCAATCTGCAAGCAGGTGTGGTTGATGGACACTTCCGTGGCGGACGCGAAGGCGAGGTGCAGTTTCAGGTGAATGGAGTTTCCGTCAACAACGCTTATGACAACAAATCCTCTATTCGCATTGACCGCTCCCTCATTCAAGAAGTGCAGGTTATTACCGGAACCTTCGATGCAGAATACGGACAGGCCATGAGTGGCGTTGTGAACACCGTACTCAAAACCGGTGGAGAAAATTTTCAGCTTAACGCAGAAGTGCTCGCGGGAGATTTCGTCTATGCAAGCGGAGGCAAGCGCGGGCTGACATACAAAGCGCATCCAGCCTCGATGCAGAACTACCAGATGAGTCTCAGCGGTCCAACGGGTATTCCTCAAACGTATTTTCTCGTCAATGCCCGACGCAATGTGTTTGATGACTATCTGTATGGCGAGCGACGATTTGTCCCGACGGATACGGCGGATTTCGAACGGAGAATCGTCTATCCGACAGGAGATAAGAAGCAGGTGGCTCTCGGCTACACCCGCGAATGGTCGGGGCTTGCGCGAGTCACCAATCGGTCGATCAATGGAATGGAAATCAGCTATCAGGGTTTGTTCAACTTCATACAGAGCCGCGGTCAGAGCTTTGCGTGGCGACTCAATCCCGATGGCATGAAGACGCAACGGACAACTTCGATTGTCCACGGATTGGATTTCACGCATTCGGTTTCTTCATCTGCCTTTTATACCATTAACCTCCGGCACAACTACTTCGATTACCGCGACTGGGTGTACGACGATTTCTACGACAGGCGGTACGACATCGCCGGCATTGCAAAGTCCATCGC
Source organism: uncultured Chitinophagales bacterium (assembly GCA_964370915.1). Taxonomy (GTDB): domain Bacteria; phylum Bacteroidota; class Ignavibacteria; order UBA10030; family UBA6906; genus CAADGV01. The sequence goes on along the minus strand of CAYJNF010000012.1, from coordinate 9,807 downwards.
CGCCGACTACGAATACGGCGCCATTGTGCAGGGGGTCGACTTCGGACGCTTCCGCCAGAAGACCAACGCCGGAGTTGTGAAGGTGAGCGTGACGAGTCAAGTCACTCGCGAACACCAATTGAAATTCGGGGGAGAGCTGAACCTCTCGAACATACAGTTCGGAACCGCGGGGACACTGACGTATCGCAATGTGGCTGGACGCAACACGCTTGTTCGATACGTTGATTTCCCCCCCGACTTCCCCGGCATCCAGGAATACCGCCCCATCGCGATTTCGGCGTACGGGCACGACCTGATCGAGTGGAACGACCTCACGATTCGTGCGGGTGTGCGATTCGAATATTTCAATGCGCGATCAACGTTGCCCGGTGATTTGCAGAACCCGGCAAACGCCATTGATCTTGATGGCGACCTCGTGCCGGATTCAACGTTGCCAAGGCGGGCATCCAAGAAGGTTACCGTTGCGCCCCGCATTGGCGTGTCGTATCCCATCACTGCCACGTCGTCGGTCTTCTTTTCGTATGGGCACTTCTATCAGCTTCCGCCACTTGGGCAAATCTTCGGCAATGCCGACTACACGCGTCTTGCGCGCATTCAAGCCGGTACGGATGAGTATGGTGTGCTTGGCAATCCGGATGTGAAGCCGGAGAAGACGGTGCATTACGAATTTGGCTACAAGAATGCTGTCACCGATTTCCTCGGCGTGACGCTCAATCTTTTCTACAAAGACATTCGCGATCTTCTCGGCGTCGAATTCGTTTCGACGTACACCAACGCTCGCTATGCGCGCCTGACGAATGTGGATTTTGGGAACGTTATCGGTTTTACAATCTCGCTCGACCAACGACGTGTCGGTATTCTCAGCTCCACGCTGGATTACACGTGGCAGATGGCGCAGGGTAATTCCAGTGATCCGTACGAGACCGCGAATCTTGCAGAGGCAAAGCGAGATGCGCGTCCTCGCCAGGTGCCGTTAGGCTGGGACCAACGCCACACCCTGAACATGACCGTGCAACTCTCGGAACCTGACAACTTTTCGGTGAGTACAATTCTCCGCTTTGGGAGCGGCTTGCCGTACACACCGGCAATCGGTTCAGGGTTCGGGTCCCAAATTGAAACGAATTCCGGTCGCAGGCCGAGCGGACTGTTGGTGGATTTTCGTGCCGAGAAGAACTTCTCTGTTGGCGGAATAAACGCCAGCCTCTTTGCTCGAGTCTTCAATCTGTTTGATGCGACGTACTTCAACGGCGGCGTGTTTGCCACAACAGGCAGCCCGGACTATTCGCTGCAGCCCGCGACAGATCGGAATTCGCTTGCCGATCCGACACGGTACTATCAGCCGCGCCGCATCGAGATTGGCATTTCGATGAACACGTCGCTATGACGATGGAGAACATTCCCATGATGAAAGCAGCTATGAAACCTTTACTCACCTCCTTCCTCCTTGGAGCGTTTGCGTTTGTAGTGATTACGTCCCAAGTATTTGCACAATTGCAGCCCGTCATCCCTCCCGAGAAGCGCGGCGATTCGCAATATGAACGTCTTGGCCTTCACGACGCGAACAACATTCGTACGCGGTTTTGGAACTACGGCATGGTTGGCGATTATCCAACTGATCCGATCGGTGTTGACCTCAGTTCGTTTCACTCCTGCGAAGTCCCAAAGGGTTCCGGTATCAACTACAGCGACGGCATTACACCATTTGTGCTTGCACAGATTTTCCAGCGCAATGGTGACACCGCGTGGATTATGGAAACCGGCTACCGCGAACGACAAGGAACAAGTCCAAATTTCAACCGCAAAATGCGTTTTGAGCCGAGGCCCGGATTTTTTCAACCCGATCCGGTGATCAATAGAGGCCTGGCGCCTGCGCTCAGCAACGACCCGCGTACGTGGCCCGCGACATGGCCCGACAAAGATCCGAGCTGGGACGGAACGTGGAATGGATATTTTGGCAAACGTCCGGCTGCAGATCAGGAAAGCTTCACCGTGATGGACGATAACTATTACGACGCGTGGCGGTACAGTCCCGACAACCGCGACTCCACACGCTATGGTCTTGGTTTGCGTGTAGAGGTGCGAGGTTTCCAATGGGCGAATCCACAAGCCGGCAATACAATTTTCTGGCACTACGATATTACTAATGAAAGCACGACGGATTATCCTGCCGTCGGCCGGCCGGAGAATATTATTTTCGGGATTTACATGGATTCCGGTGTGGGCGGCTCGGCGATTGGCTGCGACCCCGTGCCGGAGTCGGATGATGACAACGCGTTCTTTGATACGACCTTTGGTATGAATCTCGTTTACACGTGGGATAACTACGGCCATGGCAGGGGACTCAACAGAAATTGTGCGACAACCGGCTACCTCGGCTACGCATATCTTGAAACTCCCGGCAAGCCCCACGATGGAATTGATAACGATGAGGATGGCATAACGGATGAAAAGCGAGACGGTGGACCGGGACAGTTGATTGTCGGTCAGGCGGCAATTGAAGCGTATGTTCGCGGGCACTACAACATGCAACAATTCGACACGACGTTCGGACGCATCCCAACGCGGCCCGCCTTTCGCGCCGGCAAATGGTGGACCGGGGACGAAGACATGGATTGGACGGAAGAGTTCAGCGACTTGGGTGCGGACGGTGTGCCGAATACGAACGACCCCGGCGAAGGAGATGGCCAGCCGACAAGCGGGGAAACAAATTTCGACAAGACCGACGTGCATGAGTCTGACCAAATCGGGTTGACAGGATTCAAATTCAATCGCATCAATGATCCGCAAGGCGGCGGACAAACTGACGGCATTGTGTTTTTCACCGATGAGAAGAAATGGCCCCAAAGATTATTCCAAAAATTTACGGATCCGCTCCCGTCAGTTCGATTCGATCCTCCTCTTATCTCAAATTACAATATCGGCTTCTTGTTTGCTTCCGGACCCTTCACCCTCAAAGCAGGGAAGACAGAGCGGTTTAGTCTTGCACTTGCCTATGGAGGCAACCTTGATGAGTTACGGAATACGGTGCGAGTCGTTCAGGCGATTTACAATTCCAACTACCAGTTCGCCGTTCCGCCACCAGCCCCGACGCTTTCTGCGGAGGCTGGCGATGGTTATGTACAATTGTATTGGAATGACGAGGCGGAACGCTCAACGGACCCCGTGACATTTGAAAACGATTTCGAGGGGTACCGCATCTATCGCTCAACCGATCCTGACTTTCGCGATGTGAGAATCATTCTCACGGGACGCGGCACGAATACGATTGGCAACGGAAAGCCCATCGCTCAATTCGATCTGAAGAATAATCGGACTGGCTTCAGCGAAACTACTGTCGAGGGCGTTGCATACTATCTCGGCAGTGAAACCGGTCTCACACATTCCTGGCGCGACACCACCGTGACGAACGGACAGCAATACTACTATGCTGTTACTTCGTATGACTATGGCTCGGCCATCTCGCTGCCTCAGGGCGGTGTGTTCAAGTATTATCCGTCAGAGAATGCCATCAATGTCTCCCGCACACTGCGCGGCGGAACGATCTTGCCGAAGAATGTCGTGACCGTCAGGCCAAATCCCAAAGTACTTGGCTACACTCCGGCGCAGGCGTCTGAAGCAAGTCATGCCGCAGGGAGCGGTCAGGGTACCATTCAACTGAAGGTGATAAACTCGGCCATCGTGCCCGACAATCATTTGTTTGCCGTTTCATTCAACACTGTGTCCGATAGTGTTCATCCGATATCGTACACTCTCAAAGACAGCACGACGAGCGAGATTCTCTTTAGCTCGGGCACAGATTGGAATGCGAGCGGAATCGGACCGGTGGGTAGGGGAATTCTTCCACTCGTTTCGACGCCAACCGCGATTGCCGTGGATTCCGCGCGAAGCGGGTTTGCGTCGGGGTCAAGTACCAATGCGCAGCTCGACGTGAGTTACTCTCGCGGTGCTTCGATGCCAATCAATCGCAAGCGCGAAGGATTTCCGTACGATCTGAGGATTACGTTTTCCGATCGTTACATCGATACGGTGATCACGACATTTGGACGATCACTGCCGGTGAAATTCCGCGTCACTGCGCAAACTCCTTCCGGTCCGAAGCGGCTCAATTGCTTCTTCGTGGACGCGAACGGCGACTCCACGCTGAGCTATGCAGGTTCGGCTGAAGAAGTCACGGCGCTTACCGGCCCGGACAGCCTGCTGTACATCGATCGCTTCACGTGGAGTATCAAGCTGAAAATCAATGCCGATTCAATCCGGACGCCATCCGCTGGGGATGTGTATGACTTGCGCTTGAAGTATCCGCTTGGCGAAAGCGATGTTTTTGTTTTTACGTCGAAGGCTGAAGTGATCTCAGGAGACGAAGCAAAGAAAATGTTCAGTGGTTCGCCGTACGTTGTTCCGAATCCCTACGTGGGAGCGGCAAGCTTCGAACCCGAACCGTACGGTGTGCAAGGTCGCGGCGATCGGCGAATCGAATTCCGCGGCCTGCCGCAGAGTTGCACCATACGAATCTACACTGTGCGCGGAGAGCTTGTGCAAACACTGCGTCACGATGCGACAACCGAGGGCTACGTTCCGTGGGATCTCCGCACGAAAGACAACCTCGACGTTGCGCCGGGCCTCTATGTTTTTCATGTCGATGCGGGACAGTACGGTTCCCACATCGGCAAGTTTGCTATCATCAAGTGAGGCGACTATGATCAGGAAGCTTCTTCTCTGTCTAATAACAATTCTCGCCGGTGTGGATTTCACCTTTGCACAATCCAAGGTCGGAACAAGTGTTGGCGCGTTCCTTACCATCGAGCCGAGCGCGCGCATTGCAGGACGTGGAAATGCAGGCGTGACGTTGTACGACGAGCTCGAAGCGACGTACTACAATCCTGCTGCAATCGGATACATCAGCGGCTATGGCGCGCAGTTTACACACAGCCCTTGGCTGGCGGATATTTCGTACGACTATGCCGTGGTCGGCGCGAACCTCGGGGCGTTCGGCAATGTGTACGCCAATGTAACATCGCTGAACTCGGGTGAAATTGATGTACGCACTGTCGAGAAGCCCCTCGGCACGGGCGAACGGTACACCGTGTCCAACGTTGCCTTCGGTCTCGGCTATGGCCGGCAAGTCTCGGAACGTTTCTCCGTCGGCGTCCAGGTCAACTACATCACCGAAACCATCTGGCACAGCTCGTTGAGCGCATTCTCGCTGAGTGTGGGAACCATCTACCGAATTTCCGAAGACGGTGTGCGTATCGGCGCGAGCATCTCCAACTTCGGCACGCGCGCAAAGTACGATGGGCGCGATCTGCGCATCCTGTACGATAGCGATCCGGCGAAGTACGGCGACAACGCAAACTTGCCCGGAGAGTTGTACACCGATGACTTTCCCTTGCCGATCGTGTTTCGCGTGGGGATCGGGATGCCGGTAAAAATTGGAGAGGACAACACCATCTCATTTGCCGTCGATGCATTTCATCCAAGCGACAACACCGAAAGCGTGAGTATGGGTGCAGAGTGGATGTTTCAAAACACGCTCGCCTTGCGTGCAGGATATCAGGAGATGTTCATGCCCGATTCGGAGCTTGGCTTGACACTCGGCGCCGGGGTGCAATATCAAATGGATGATTACAGGCTAAGCTTCGACTATGGCTGGGCTGAGCACGGTCGGTTGGAGAAGACGCACCGGTTGACGCTCGGGGTATCGTTCTGATGCTTTTGCCATGCTGGTGTTAGCCCGGTGCGGGTTGTAGAGAAAGGAAATTGATTGAGAATCTTCAAAACAAAGTACGGATATTTTTCGAGAGACGGCAACGAGTACATCGTTTCAACGCCACGAACACCGAGACCCTGGATCAACGTCATCAGCAACGGCGATTATGGCTTAACCATCTCGCAAACCGGAAGCGGATACAGTTGGCGCACGCACGCCCAGCTCAACCGCATCACGCGCTGGGATCAGGATCTGATCAAGGATGAACACGGCAAGTACATCTACATTCGCGACGAGCAGGGCAACATCTGGTCGGCGGGATGGAAGCCGGTCTGCGTTGAGCCCGAGTGGTATCGGTGCCGTCACGGAATCGGGTACTCCATCATTGAAGCGGAAAACTTCGGCGTTGGCACGAATCTTCTCGTCTTCATCCCGAACGATGAACCCGTAGAGATTTGGCAGCTCACGCTCCGCAACCGGACAAAGAAGCCGAAGACGCTGAACCTGTTTTCTTTTTTTGAGTGGGGATTGGGACAGGCGCCGGACTGGCATCGCGAGTTCCACAAATCGTTCATCAAAACAGAATACGACTCCAACGCGCACGCGCTCTTTGCAACGAAACGCGTGTGGGAAGTGCCGACCGAACGCGGTCACTGGAATACCGACTGGCCCTACGTTGCATTTCATTCTGCAAGTCTGAAACCCGCTTCGTTTGACGCCGACAAGGAATCGTTCCTCGGCATGTACCACAATCAGTCGATGCCCGCGGCAGTAACGGAGAAGAAGCTCAAGAAGCGAACAGGCAATTGGCTTGATGCGATTGGAAGCTTGCATCACGTTGTTCAACTCATGCCCGGCGAAGAGAAGACTCTCATCTACACACTCGGATGCGCCGATTCAAAACCGCAGGCGATCGACATGGTTGCGCGTTATCGCTCTGCGGATGAAGTCGACGCGTCGCTCGAAGAAGTGCGGCAACGATGGGAGAAGCTGCTCAGCACCGCTGATGTTGCCACGCCCGACAATGCAATGAATCTGATGCAGAACACCTGGCTGAAATATCAGGCAATCTCGGGACGTATGTGGGGAAGAACGGCGTACTATCAGACTGGCGGTGCGTTCGGGTTTCGCGATCAACTGCAGGACAGCCAGCTGTGGCTGACGATCGATCCGCAGCGAACCAAGCAGCAACTGCGGCTTCATGCGCGGCATCAGTTCAAGGACGGCTCTGTGTATCACTGGTGGCATCCGATGTCGGAGATTGGGTTGCGCAATCAAATCTCCGACAACCTGCTCTGGCTGCCGTATGTGATGAATTCGTATTTGCAGGAGACATGCGACTTCTCAATTCTCCGCGACGAAGAAGCGTTTGTGGACGAGACAACGGCGGCATCGATGTACGACCACTGCTGCAGGGCGATCGACAAAGCGCTCGATCGGTTCAGTGATCGCGGACTTCCGCTCATCGGCGGCGGCGACTGGAACGATGGTCTCAGCGCCGTGGGGCTTGACATGAAGGGCGAATCCATCTGGCTTGGCCATTTCATCCATCGCATTCTCTGTGATTTCGTCGTCATTGCCGAACGAACTGCCGACTCTGAACGAGCGGCGCGGTACGCTCAGGCGGCGCACATTCTCAGGGAACGATTGAACACGCTCGGGTGGGACGGCAAGTACTATTTCGGCGCGACGAAAGATTCGGGTGAAAAGATTGGCAGCTGCGAGAACACTGAAGGTTCTGTTTGGCTGAATCCGCAAACGTGGGCGATCATCGCAGGCGTGGCGGACCATCAGCGCGCCGAGCAGGCGATGGATGTCGTTGAGCAGAAACTTGAAACGAAGATCGGGCCGCTGCTTCTCACGCCCGCGTACGAGACTCCCGACAAGTATGTCGGCTATCTGACGCGGTATGCTGCGGGGATGCGCGAGAATGGCGGCGTGTACACGCATGGTGCAACATGGGCGGTGATTGCGGCGGCGATGCTTGGCCGGGGCGAAAGCGCGTATCGCATCTACTCCAAACTCAATCCAATCATGCGCGGCAGACTTCCTGACGAGTATGTCGCCGAGCCGTATGTAACGTCGGGCAACATCGAAGGACCTGACTCAGCGTTCTTCGGGCGCGGCGGCTGGACGTGGTACTCGGGCTCGGCGGCATGGCTGTACAAAGTAGGACTGGAATGGATTCTCGGCGTGCGTGCAACTTACGATGGCTTGCTCGTCGATCCATGCATTCCTGCCGACTGGAAGGGTTACGCGGTGAAGAGAATGTTTCGCGGCGCAGAGTACAGAATCGAAGTCAAGAATCCCGAACACATTCAATGTGGCGTAAAGGAATTATGGGTTGATGGCGAGCAACGCTGTGAGACCAGAGGTCCGCGAAACAAAATCGTCACTGCATTCGAAGATGGTAGAGTCCACAATGTTGTAGTTGTACTCGGGCGGTAGGAACTTGGAATCTGGATTCTGGTTTCAGGATTCAAGTTTCTTTAGTTTACGGTCAATGACCCGAATCCAGAATACGACTTTTCGGTGAACAAGAAGTGAGGAATTGATTTTATGCGAAAACCATTTTGGACCGTTGCAATCGCGTTCGCTTTCATTGCGCCCGTTTCCGCTCAGATCTCGACGGAAGCTCTGCTTGACACGATTCAACACAGTGCGTTCAACTTCTTCTGGCAGGAAGCGAATCCCTCCAACGGACTCATCCGGGATCGTGGTCCCGGCAGCGCGCCAAGCAGCATCGCGTCAGTCGGGTTTGGACTGAGCGCGATCTGTATCGGCGTGGATCATGGCTGGGTGACGCGTGCAGCAGCGCGCGCCCGTGTTCTTGCAACGATGAACACCTTTTGGAGCGGACCGCAAGGTGGCGGCACAAGCGGCTACATCGGCAACTTTGGTTTGTTCTACCATTTTCTCGGAATGAATGATGCGCTGAGAACGTGGGACTCAGAACTTTCGACGATTGACACCGGCCTGTTGCTTGCCGGCATAGTTGATGCGCGACAGTATTTTAATGGAACCGATTCAATTGAGACGCGGATTCGTGCACTTGCCGATTCTGTTTATTACCGCATGGATTGGAATTACATGCGCAACGGCAATTCCGGTATCAAGATGGGGTGGAAGCCGGAGACGGGGTTCTCCGGCTATGGACAATGGATCGGGTATAATGAAGCGATGATCATGTACATCCTCGCGCTCGGTTCGCCGACGCACCCCGTTGACCCGGGCGCATGGCTTTACTGGACAAGCGGATACAGATGGGAAACACATTATGAACAGTCGTACGTAGTGTTTCCTCCACTCTTCGGCCACCAATACTCACATTGCTGGATAGATTATCGCAACATCGCTGACGACTACATGCGCTACCGCGGCATAACGTACTTTGAGAATTCGCGTCGCGCGACACTTGCTCAACGTGCATATAGCATTGCCAACCCCCTCGGCCATCCGGGCTACAGCGACTCGTTGTGGGGAATCACGGCGAGCGATGTTCCCGGCGGTTACGCTGCACGCGGGGCGCCCCCGCCGGAAAATGATGATGGCACGATCGCTCCAACAGCGCCGATCAGCTCAATTCCATTTGCGCCGACGGAATGCCTTCGTGTCGCTCACACGTTGTGGTCCGCCTTGCGTAACCCGCTGTGGGGTCCGTACGGTTTTGTTGACGCCTTCAATCTGCGAGTTGGGTGGTGGTCGGGGGATGTGATCGGCATCGATCAGGGACCCATGATCATCATGATCGAGAACTATCGCACGCAACGCGTCTGGAATCGCTTTATGCAGAACCCCGATGTACAACGCGGGCTGCAGCGAGCGAACTTCCTGCCGACGACTGATGTGGTCGAAGCGGATTTGCCTTCGGAGTTTGGGCTGAATCAAAATTTTCCCAACCCGTTCAATCCATCAACCACAATCAAATTCACAATTCCCGTAGGGACGGGGCATGCCCCGTCCGTACTGAAAGTGTTTGATGTGTTGGGTCGCGACGTCGCGACGCTCGTCGATGACACGAGATCCGCCGGCGAGCACTCGGTGGTGTTTGATGGTTCGAACCTTACGAGCGGCGTGTATTACTATCGGCTGACTGCCGG
>CAYJNF010000011.1:0-20360 GCA_964370915.1 uncultured Chitinophagales bacterium | reverse complement strand
CTCTCTTCCTGTTGAGGGAATGACGTGTGCAAGCTGCGTTGCGCGCGTCGAGAAGGTGTTGAAGAAAGTCGATGGGGTTGAAACGGCTTCGGTGAATCTCGCCACGGAAAAAGCTGCCGTCGGCTTTGACCCGACGAAAGTGAACATCGCGCAGCTCCAGGCTGCCGTCGCTGACGCGGGTTACACACTCGTTGTTCCGAAGGACAGAGAAACAAATGTTGACGTACAGGCGACGCCACAAGAGACCTCGTATCAGCAGTTTCGACGCGATGTCATCATCAGCGGAGCGTTTGCGATTCCCGTTATGATGATCAGTATGCTGAGTATGTTGGAATCGTTCGCGAGTTGGTCGCCTCTTTCACTGGAGCAAACCAACAAGGTTCTTCTCGTGCTGACGACGCCGGTCTTGTTTGTTTCCGGGAAGCGATTCTTCAAGAGTTTCTGGGTGAACTTGAAGCATTTTACAGCCGACATGAATACTCTTGTGGCGGTTGGCACCGGCTCGGCGTATGCATGTAGTATTGTTGCTGTCCTCTTCTCCGAATGGCTTGGTCATGTCGGACATACAGGACACGTCTACTTTGATACAGCAGCAACGATTATCACACTCATACTTCTGGGAAAGATGTTCGAAGCACGGGCAAAACATCGTGCGTCAGATGCCATCAGAAAACTCATGGATCTTCGACCCAGGTTCGCGCGGATTGTCCGTGATGGCAGCGAAAAGGATGTTCCGGTCGATGACGTTGTGGTGAATGATGTCGTCGTCGTGCGGCCAGGCGAGAAGATTCCTGTTGACGGCAACGTGCTGAGCGGTTCCACGACCGTCGATGAATCCATGGTGAGTGGCGAGAGCATGCCCGTGGAAAAAAGTGTGGACGCTCGTGTTATTGGCGGAACGATCAACGGAAATGGCAGCATCACCTTTCGCGCGACAGCTGTCGGAAAGGACACGCTGCTTGCTCACATTGCGAAGCTTGTGGAAGATGCACAAGCAACGAAGGCGCCCATCCAGAGTCTTGCGGACAAGATTGCCGCCGTTTTCGTTCCCGTGGTTATCGGCATTGCCGCGCTAACGTTTGTTCTCTGGTATGTTGTCGGCGGTATCGGGTTCACTCCTTCACTCATCAACTTTATTGCCGTGCTCATCATTGCATGCCCGTGCGCTCTGGGACTTGCAACGCCGACGGCGATCATGGTGGGAACCGGCAGAGGCGCCAGCCTTGGCATTCTCATCCGGAACGTTGAGAGTCTTGAACGCGCAAGCAGGATTCAAACGGTAGTGTTTGACAAGACGGGGACGATTACGGAGGGGAAGCCCACCGTGACCGATCTGACTCTCTTCAATGGGTTCTCCGAAGAAACGGTATTGCGATTGGCTGCCTCGCTGGAGCGAAGATCGGAGCACCCGCTTGGCCATGCAATTGTGGAGTTCGCCATGCAACGAAGTGTCGCAACGTCCGAGCTTGAGGCTTTCCAATCGCTGACAGGATTTGGCGTCGCAGGTGTTGTTGGCGGAGTACCGGCTGTTGTTGGCAACGTGGCACTCCTGAAAGAATATGCCGTCCATCTGAATGGTGAAGGCGAGTTCTTTGAGAAGTATGCGTCGGAGGGGAAAACGCCGATCATCGTCGCTATCGATGGCAAAGTCGCCGGCGTGTTTGCAGTGGCCGATACGATCAAGCCCACCTCGCGCGGTGCTATTGAGCGTCTCCAGAGTATGGGGCTTGAAGTGATTATGATGTCGGGCGACAATCGTCGGACGGCAGAGGCAATTGCTTTGCAGGCTGGGATTCGCAGAGTGCTTGCGGAAATCCTTCCGCAAGACAAGGCACAGCATATCAAGGCAATTCAGGCCGAGGGGAAGATTGTGGCAATGGTGGGCGATGGCATCAACGATGCGCCTGCACTTGCGCAAGCTGATATCGGCATCGCGATCGGATCGGGAACAGACATTGCGATGGAAACTGCCGACATTACACTGATGCGCAATGATCTGATGAGTATCGTTTATGCCATCGGTTTGTCATCTGCAATGCTGCGCACGATCAAACAGAATCTCTTCTGGGCGTTTGCGTATAATGTGGTTGGCATTCCGCTCGCAGCGTTGGGCATGCTCAATCCGATGATTGCTGCGGCGGCGATGGCGTTCAGCTCCGTGAGCGTCGTCGGCAATTCACTCAGGTTGCGCAGAAAATTCTGAGTGTGCGGAGCAAACGAAAAATCTCACGGACAGCGTACTGGCCCGCGAACGAATACGCTTTGTCAACTTACAAGTTCATGGAAAATCTACTGACAATCGACGTTGCACATCCACCTCGTCATCCCGACGTTGTTGAAAGAGAATTGCTTGATGCTGTATCGAAGGTCAGAGGAGTACGATCGCTGCGCATTCTCAAGATCATTCACGGACATGGCAGCACGGGCAAAGGCGGGTCGAGCAAAGACATTGTTCGCAACTGGGCATTCCGCAACAGGAGTCGATTCAAAGCAATAATTGACGGCGAGAATTTCGATCTGTTTGATCCGGAAACTCAGGACATGCGTCGTGAAGTCGGGCAGTTTGCGGATGTTGACCTTGGAAGCGCCAACCGGGGTATCACAATCATCTGGGTGAAATGAAAAGAGCGGACTCATGATCCGCTCTTTTCACAATACCCACGTACGCATTCATTCAGGCAGGCATTCCCAGTTTCTGTCGTGCTTCAGTGGACATGAGCGCAGGCGACCAAGCCGGTTGCCACACAATTCTCACATCAGCGTCTTTCACTCCCGGCACCTTCAGAACGCGGTTTCGGACATTTTGTGAAATAATGCCGCTCATGCCGCAACCCGGCGAAGTCAATGTCATCTTGATACCAACCCAATCGTCAATAATCTTCACATCGTAGATCAGACCCAGGTCAACCAGATTGACGGGAATCTCGGGGTCATAGCACTCGCGCAAAGCGTCGTAGATTGATGTCTCAGTTATCGGTGTTTTCTCTTCCATCGTCGCAGTACCTCATGTTATTGCTGCTACAAGGTATTCTTTTCGTGTTGGAGTTGCAAGCCTGACCGGGTTTTGCATGTCGTTGCGCTTCGAATCACTTGAGCTGCTGTTTCGCTTCCCACAGGTGACACGGACACTCGTTGGAGTTTGGGACTTTCCTCCGTCACCTTGATACGGCTCACGCCGATTTATTGCTTCTCTAAGTATTCTTAATTACCTTGATTCCCCAAGAATACTCAATTGGCGTGAACCAGTTCTTAGCGAGGACAATGCGAGCAATCATCCCTGTAGCAGGTGTAGGAAGTAGATTACGTCCCCACACATATGCAATTCCGAAAGTTCTTCTGAATGTCGCAGGCAAGCCGATTCTCCATCATATCATGGATAAGATCATCGGAGATGGCATTACGGAAGCGACGATCATCATCGGTCACATGGGGGATATGATTCGGGATAACCTCACGAAATCATATCCGCACTTCAAGTTTGACTTCGTTGAGCAGGAAGAGCGACACGGCCTCGGCCATGCCATCTATCTTGCAAAACATACTATTGCGGAAGAGCCCATTCTTATTATCCTCGGGGATACGATATTTGATGTTGATCTTGCCCCCGTGCTCAAGTCACCGATTTCTTCGCTCGGTGTGAAGACGGTGGAGAACCCGAGACGTTTTGGCGTTGCCGAAACAAGCAATGGCCAGATTACACGCCTGGTTGAAAAGCCCGAACACCCGACAACGAATCTCGCGATGGTTGGGTTATACTTCATCCGAAATCCAAAGCTGCTTGTTTCATGCCTCGATGAGCTTGTCGAGAAGGATATTCGAACGAAGGGTGAATACCAACTCACCGATGCGCTGCAACTGATGATCGACCGTGGCGAGAAGATGTCTACGTTCATGGTGGAAGGCTGGTTCGACTGCGGCAAGCCTGAAACATTGCTCTCAACAAACAGGGCGTTGCTCGAAAAGAAGTCCACTTCGCGGCATATTGCCGGAGTTGTCATTAACGAACCGGTGTATATTGCGTCGAGCGCAAAGCTGAGCAATTGTGTGGTTGGCCCGTTTACGACAGTCGGCGACAATGCAATGATCAGCGAGGCAGTTGTTCGCAATTCGATTATCAGTGAAGACGCCCAGGTTCACAAAGCGCTGCTCGATAACTCCATAGTGGGGAACGGGTCCATCGTTCGTGGGAGTTACAAGCGTGTCAATGTTGGTGGTTCATCCGAAATAGATTTCTACTGAGCAGTCTGCGGTCATGCGAGGTGCAGCGCAGTGAAAAGCACACACGCAGATTCTCGTCGCGCAGGAATTCAATGTTTTATTACTATCATATCGATCACATTTGAGAGGTACTATGTCGTATTTGTTCACTTCCGAATCGGTTTCCGAAGGCCATCCGGATAAAGTTGCAGATCAGATTTCTGATGCAATTCTTGACGAAATGCTGAAGCAGGACCCGCACTCGCGGGTTGCGTGCGAAACGTTGGTCACCACCGGACAGGTTGTTGTGGCGGGCGAAGTCACCACCAATGCATGGGTCAATATTCCTGATACCGTGCGACAGGTGATTCGTGAGATCGGCTACACCAAAGCCGAGTACATGTTCGAAGCAAATTCGTGCGGCATTCTTGCAGCGTTGCACTCGCAGTCACCCGATATTGCCATGGGCGTCGACGCGAACAAGAAGAAAAAGAAGAAGCAGGGCGCAGGCGATCAAGGAATGATGTTCGGCTATGCGTCCAACGAAACTCCCGAATACATGCCGATGGCCATCATGTATGCGCACAACCTTGTCAAGCGGCTCGCCGACATTCGCAAGAATGGTCATAATGGTATGCCGTACCTCCGACCTGATGCGAAGTCGCAGGTCACTATTGAGTACAATGGACGCAAGCCCGTCCGAGTTCACACGGTGGTCATCTCCACGCAGCACGATGGCAATGTTTCCCAGGACAGAATCAAGAGGGATGTCAGGAAGCATGTTATTGAGCATGTTATTCCGGCTCATCTGCGCGACAAGAACCTGATTGTTCACGTGAACCCGACAGGGAAATTCGAGGTCGGCGGGCCGCACGGCGATAGCGGTCTGACGGGTCGCAAGATTATTGTGGATACGTACGGGGGCCGTGCCCCGCACGGTGGTGGCGCGTTCTCCGGCAAAGATCCGTCGAAGGTTGATCGTAGCGCAGCTTATGCAGCGCGACACATTGCCAAGAACGTTGTCGGTGCCGGACTCGCAGACGAATGTCTGATCCAGGTGGCATACGCGATTGGTGTCGCGGAACCGGTTTCCATTCATGTTGATACGAAAGGCACCGGGCGCATTCCTGATTCCGAGCTGGAACGTATCATCAAGAAGGAAGTGGACATGACGCCCGCAGGATTGATAGCACGCCTTGACCTCAAGAGACCCATCTACAAGAAGACGGCGGCGTACGGACATTTTGGCCGGAATGACAAAGACTTCACGTGGGAAAATCTGGATCTCGTGAACACATTCCGCAAAGCAGCAAGGTAATTATCTTTCAACCCTGAGTCCCGCATAGGGGAAAGGGTCTCGTTGCGTGTGGCATTGCAGCAAGATTCTTCGTCCACCTGCAGTGGACTCAGAATTTAGAAATCATTATTCAAAGGATCACATGGATCACAAAACCGGGAAATACAAAGTAAAAAATATCAAGCTTGCTGCAGAAGGCGACAGGCTTATCGACTGGGCGGAATCGCGCATGCCCGTGATGATGGCGTTAAGAAAAGAGTTTGGCAAGTCGAAGCCCTTGAAGGGATATCGCATTGCAGGCTGCTTGCACGTCACGAAAGAAACTGCAGTGTTAGTGAAGGCTCTCGTTGAAGCCGGCGCTCAGGTGAGTTGGAGCGGTTGCAACCCTCTCTCCACCAACGATGCTGTTGCCGCCTCGCTCGCGAACAAGGGTATTTCCATTTTCGCGTGGCACGGTATGAATGTGAAGGAATTCTACTGGTGCATTGAAGAGACCCTGAAGTTCAAACCGAACCTCACGCTCGATGACGGCGCCGATCTTATCTTCACCATTCACAAGAATCATCCTGAGTTTGCCGAGAAGTATGTGATTGGCGGAACCGAAGAGACAACAACCGGCGTGCATCGTCTGCGTTCCATGGCAGCCGATGGCGCGTTGAAGTATCCCGTCATTGCGGTGAATGATGCGGAAACAAAGTGGGACTTTGACAACGTGTATGGAACCGGGCAGTCGACTCTGGATGGCATTCTCCGTGCAACAAGCGTCTTGCTCGCAGGAAAAAACATTGTGGTCGCTGGCTATGGTCACTGCGGCAAGGGCGTTGGCATTCGCGCACAGGGTCTTGGCGCCAACGTGATTGCGACCGAAGTGAAGCCAACCGCGGCGTTGAAGGCGACACTCGATGGTATGCGCGTGATGAAGATGGACGAGGCAGCAAAGATTGGTGACATCTTTATTACCGCAACGGGTGTGAAGGATATCATCGTGAAGCGACACTTCGAGAGAATGAAGGATGGCGCCATCGTCTGCAACACGGGGCACTACGATTGCGAGATCAATCTCGTTGACCTCGAAAAACTCACGAAGAGCAAGCGTCTCATTCGCGACAACAACATCGAGTACACGCTGAGAAACGGCAAGCGTATTTATGTTCTTGCAGAAGGCCGTCTCGTGAACCTTGCTGCAGCTGAAGGACATCCTTCGGAAGTGATGGACATGTCGTTCGCGAACCAGTTCCTTTCACAGGTGCGGCTTGCAGTCGCACACAGGAAGGGACACAGACTGGAGAACGGCGTGCACGATATTCCGGCTGCACAGGATCAGGAGATTGCCGGCGTGAAGCTGAAGACAATGGGTTACTCCATTGACAAGCTTACACCAGAGCAGATCAAGTATAACGCGGATTACAGCGCAGGAACGTAAGTTCGTGTGTTGTTGTGTGAACGATCAGAAGGCGGCCCGCAAGGGTCGCCTTTTTTGTAGGTCGTCTTTGGCTGGAGATCCCTTCGTTGTTCACATTGACTTTCGCCGTCGGAAGCGAGCAGCACGGTGGGTACGGACTCTTTTACCGCCGCATTGTCAGCACCGTCCTAACAGATGTGAGCAAGTATTCGGCGTCAAACGGCTTGGGAATGTAGTCGTCCGCCCCGAGTTTCACGGCTTTGATGGCAACCGATAGTCCTTCCATGCCCGTGAGCATGATGACCCGTGTGTTGATGCGCTTTTCGTGTATGAATTGCAGGATTTCGATTCCCGACTTTCCAGGAAGTGTGACATCGAGAATTGCCAGATCGAATTTCTCTTTCGAGAGTTTCGTAATCGCGTCAAGTCCGTTTGCCACGGACACCACGTCAAAACCCGCCCGCGCGATTTCCGATTCAACGACCATGCGCAAGCCGGGTTCGTCTTCAACAACGAGTATTCTTTTGCCTGTTTCCATATATCCTTGAAGAATCTTATATCGTAATCAGTTTTACCCCGTTGAACTGCCTGGGAAGTAAAACGCGTCGTGCTCCAAATTGTGATTGCATTTTCATATGCTATTTGTTACCTACTGGTAGTTCGTTCAACACCTGCTGAGCAATGAGACTTCTGCCCTCTCTTCTCGTTTTCGTTGCGGTGGTTGCTTCAGAGAAACTCGCCACGGCGTCTCCTGCACACATAGCGGTCTTCCCCTATGTGCAGAACTTTGATTCCATTCCACCACCGGCGTTGCCGGCAGGATGGACCTCAACGCAGAACAGGATTTCGGGAACGAACGATTTCGTCACCTCCACGACCACCCCACGCTCCGTGCCGAATGCAGCCGGGTCAACCAACGCCACAATCTCGCAGACACTCATCTCGCCACTGTTCGACTTTCAGGGATTGATGCCCGACTCACTGGTCTTTCACATTCGGCGATCGACAACACACAACGCACGCATGCTCGTCGAGGTTTCCCTGGATAGCGGTCGAACGTACTCCGCGCAGCTTGGCGATTCACTCAGGAATACATTGCCAAATTCCTACCAACAAATCAAGTACCCGCTTCCGGCGATTCTCGCGACGAGTCGTGAGGTTCGATTCCGTTGGCGGATCGTTGCCGATACATCGGGCACAACAGGAACTCTTCGCATTGACGATATCACCATCTCGGCGCGCCGCCCCGATGATCTCGAGTTGGCAGACATCCAGTTCCGTCAACCTCCACCGATTGAAGGTGATTCCATCGTCGCCACTGCAAAGATACGAAATGTCGGACAACAAAGCGCAGTCAATTTCTCCGCGGAGTTATACGTCGATGCAAATTGCGACTCGCTTCCTCAACCGACCGAGTTGCGCGCATCAGTACTGAGCACAGCGGCCTTGAGCGTCGGCGACTCCGTGCAACTGCAAGCCAACATCGGTGTGCTTGTTGCCTCGACTCATCAGATCATTGGAAGAGTAGTCTTTGTTCCTGATCAGAACCTCGCGAACAACCAGCGCGTCGTCTCATTGGTTGTCGGGTATCCCTCACGCAGTGTCGTCGTGAATGAGATGATGTACGCGCCTTCGGGCACAGAGCCTGAGTGGGTTGAGCTGTTCAACACGCGAACAGATTCGATTGACCTTCAGAGCTGGCTCATCTCGGACAACCTTGTCACGATACGACGCGTTATCACTGCACAACACATTCTCCTTCCGCCTCTGGGATTTGCGGTGCTCACAAGAGACTCGGTCGCGCTGATTGAATCGCACCCCGGCATTCGATCGCGAATCATCGGCGTACCAAACTTCCCGTCGCTCAATAACAGCGGCGATGCGGTCGTGCTTTATGACAACAGATCTGCGACGATGGATAGCGTCGCGTATGTGCCTGCATGGGGAGGGAGTAATGGGAATTCACTGGAGCGGATCGACCCCTGGGTGTCGTCGGTTCTTCAATCCAATTGGAAAACATCGCGCAGTGTAATGCACAGCACGCCTGGCGAACGCAATTCCGTTGCACGAAGGGACCGCGATCTGACGGCCGATTCGGCGTCTGTTCTGCCGATGCTTCCCGTTGGCGGCGATAGCGTGCAGGTGAGAGTACTCGTCAAGAACGTGGGGCGCGAAGCGGTGAGCGCGTTCAACCTCTTGCTCTTCTGTGATGCGAATGCCGATTCACTGCCGCAGGCCTACGAGCTTGTCGCGCGAGTGAGATCATTGGCACAACTCCCACCGTTCGATTCAGTTTTTGTTTCCATCGCGTCAAATGTGCTTCAGGCAGGGTCATATCTGTTCATGCCGCGCGTTGATTTCGCCGGCGATGAAGATTCCACGAACAACATGTGCTTTGCCCGCGTTGTGGTTGGACATGCGGCAGGAACGATGCGCGTCAATGAAGTGATGTACGCGCCGAACGCAGGCGTGCCGGAGTGGGTAGAGTTGATAAACACCAGCACCGATACCGTTGATATGAGCAAGTGGCTGCTTGGCAACCGGTCGGGTTCGTCGCGTTACGAAATTGCCGGGGGGCGGCTATTGGTTTTGCCCGACGAGGTTGCTGTGATAGCCAAAGATACGGCTCTGTTGCATCAGACGTATCCATTCTTGTTCGGACGGATTATACAAACGCCTGCATTGCCAACGTTCTTGTGGAGCAACAACGGAGACGCAGTCGTGTTGGTGGACAACAGAAAGATCGTTATGGACTCGGTGTATTACTTTCCGACGTGGGGTGGGTTGGAGGGAAAGTCCCTTGAACGAATTGATGCCCTCGGGTCGACAAACGATTCGACGAATTGGGCAACATCGGCAGACTCGCTCGGTGCGACACCGGCGCGCAAGAACTCGTTGATGCTTCTTGAGAACGACCTTCGCGTCGTGCGGGTTCTGTCGGACACCGTAGCCCCGGGCGCGATCGCGCAACTCCATGTGGTTGTACAGAATGCTGGAAAACTTCACAGCAGCCAGTTTGCGTTGGTCTTCTTCGACGATGCGAATGGAGATTCTGTCGGGAGTGAGCCGGAACAGTTCTATCGTCAGACAGTCACCCAGACACTCGCTCTGCGGGAATCGACCATCATCATCGTTCAGTGGGCGCAGCCGTCGAGTGGAATCCATCGTGTTATCGTTCGGGCAGACTACAATCCGGATCAGCGACCGTCAAACAACTCTGGATTTGGATATGTTCGAGTCGGATTTGCAGAACGAGCGCTGGTCATCAACGAGATTATGTATTCTCCGCTCAGCGGAAAAGCAGAATACGTCGAGCTGTTCAATGCCAGTCAGTCCGATGTTGATCTTTGGCAGTGGAAGCTTCACGATCGGATTGTGTCCGGGTCGGCGAACGAATTCAAGCTTTGCCCATCGTCGCGCATCATGCATCCCGGAGAATACTTTGTGCTGTGCTCTGATTCAACGTTTGCGCAAATGTTTCCCTCCATCGATGAGCGGCTCTACACAATCGCGAACCAGAGCAGCCTTGGCCTGAACAACGAAGGGGACGATATTGTGCTGGTCGATCCTGCCGGAACGGTTGTCGATAGCCTCAGTTACTCGCCCGCGTGGCACAATGCAAATATCACCGACAAGTCGGGCCGTGCACTGGAAAAAATCAATCCGTTGCTCGCCTCGACCAATGCACGACACTGGACGACATGCGCGTATGCGATGGGAGGAACGCCGGGGAGGCAGAACAGTGTGTTCACGTCAACATTGCCTCTGAAGTCGCGGCTCTCAATTTCTCCCAACCCCTTCTCACCCGATGGCGATGGGCGAGAGGATTTTGCGATCATTCAATACGAGATGCCCTTGACGGTGTCAATGATTCGTGCCCGTGTGTATGATGCAGTCGGACGGCGGATACGCATGCTGGTGAACAATGAGGCCAGCGGCGCTCGCGGCTCAATTGTGTGGGACGGGATGGACGATGACAAACAGAAGGCGCGTGTCGGAATCTACATTGTGTTGCTTGATGCAATTGATGATCGCGGCGGCGTGGTAGAGACGGCGAAAGGTGTTGTTGTGTTGGCGGCAAAGCTGTGATCGATGATCAGAAAAAAAGAGGCACGAAGCTTTTCAGCCCCGTGCCTCGCAAAGCAAATGAGTGTTTCCCCCTCACACCCATTTGCCGGCAAAATCTCCAAACATCAAACCATCAATAAATTTCAGCAGCTCTCCGACCGGCGTTGTCTTGTTGAAGAAGAAGTCGATCTCGCCATCCAGATTCAAAATGTCCGCATAGGCATCGCCATAGCCCGACACGAAGATGAACTTTGTTTTCTTGTACCGTTCAAGCTCTCTCGCAAATGAGTGGAGCATAATTCCGTCAAGCGTGGGCATCTTGATGTCCGAAATGATCAAGTCGATATCGGGCTTGCCCAGAAGTGTGCACGCTTCAGCGCCGTCGTTGGCGGTATAGACCGTATAGCCGTTGAGAAACAGCGATTCCTTCATGAAGTTGAGGTAATCTTCGTTATCGTCAACCAATAGCACGTTCATCAGGTAACCTGTTAAGCTAAATCAAATCTGGATCTTGAATTCTTGTTTACACCCACACTTCGGCGAATTTGCCAAACATCAGCCGATCGACGAACTTTACGATTTCCTGCGCTGCCATTGTCTTGTCAAGGAAGTAGTCCTGTTCCGGATCCATTTCGAGCCGGCTGGAATACTGGTCACGATAGCCGGAGATGAAAACGAATTTTGTATTTGCATACTGTTTCATTTCCCTCGTAAACCGATGGAGTTCTATGCCATCGAAGTTGGGCATTTTGATGTCGGAGATGATGAGATCGACCTTTGCTGCCGACATGATTTTGCATGCCTGCACGCCGTCGTCTGCCGCATACACCGTGTAGCCGTGTGAGTAGAGCGCCTCTTTCATTGGAAAGAGATAGTCTGTGTTGTCATCAACTAGAAGTATGTCCATCTGCATCCCCATTAAAATTGTCTTACGCAGTAGTGACATGCGAAATCTCTGCCAATGATCGGACCGGCAAAACTGCTGAAAATCGTGATGGAAACACGCCTGGATGAGTGCACAGCAGGGCTTTTTGTAGAAATGAAAAGGCAGCCCGTTGTCAGGCCGCCTTCACATACTGTTTCAGATACAAACTTACGCGACACTCGACCCCATAAATTTTCCGAACATCATACTGTTCACCGTCGAGACAATGTCGTTTGCCGGCGTCGTCTTGTCGAACATGAAGTCCTTCTTCGGGTCAAGCCTCATCAGATCTGCGTACACATCCTTGTAGCCGGAGATAAAAATGAACTTTGTATTCCGGTATTTCTCAGTCTCTCGTGCAAAGGCATGAAGCTTAATTCCGTCAAGCCTCGGCATCTTGATATCGGAGATGATCATGTCAATGTCGGACGTATCAAGAATCTCACAGGCTTCCGCACCGTCACGGGCGGTAGTGACGGAGTAGCCGCTTGAATAGAGCAGATCCTTCATGAGCATGAGATAATCTTCGTTGTCGTCAACCAGCAGTATGTCCATTCGGTGTTCCTTTGTCTTGAATGAAGTTGTTTCACAGGTTGATACAGTATAAGCAACTCGAATGCCCAAAATAGTTAGCCTAAACACGCGTGTATTCCCACATGTTCGGACTTCGGTACGTGGGGCAGCGAATACAAACGACATTGAGGAATACGGTTGCGGAGGAGCAGAGAATATTTACAAAGTTCTTTTTGTGGAAGGGTGGACCACGCGGTACTACGATCCTTGCTTGAGAATTTTTTCCATGTCACCGCGTAGTAATCTGTACAATTGCCATTCCTTCATGTGCGTCGCGCCCAGGCGTTGATAGAAGTCAATCGCAAGCTGGTTCCAGTCCAGAACAGTCCACTCCATGCGGCCACAACCGCGACGATGTGCCTCGTCCACCATTGCTGTGAACAGCGCGTAGCCAACTTTCTTGTTGCGATATTCGGGTAACACAAACAGGTCTTCGAGATACAACGTGGGCAGAGCGAGGAAACTGGAATACGTCTCGAAGACGAACGCATACCCTGCAGGCGTGCCTTCGTACTCTCCCAGGAAAACATCGACGCGAGGCTTTGCACCAAACATATCATTGAGGAGTCGTTGCTTAGCATCAGACGTAGGGCAGGCAAGCTTTTCGTAGTCCGCCAGGGCGTCGATAAGCGTCAATACTGTCTGTGCATCTGCCGAGGTTGCCCGGCGGACAACGGGGTTCGGTTGTTGTGTGGTGTGCATAGCGTTGCCTCAGTAAGTAGAAAGTGGTGTTCCAAGATAGATGAAAGTGAGCAGAGGAACAAGTTCTGAGAAAGTGCTTCGCCGCCCGTGTACCTTGCTTGTTACTACTCAACTGCGGATATTCTTGAAATCAAAAAAAGGAAAAAATCCAACCTCACACCAACGGAGGTCTCTAATGCTGCGTTTCCGCATTCTCATTATTGCCACGATGCTTTCATCCTCGCTTGTCGTCGGTGGTCCTGAATCGAACTGGGAACAGAAATTTCGCTCGATACCCGAACCCGCCAGACTGCGTGAGTACATGAAACGGCTTTCCGCCCGGCCGCATCACATTGGTTCCGCATATGGTCGGGACAATGCCGAATGGATTCTGGCCCGGTTCAAGGAATGGGGATGGGATGCGAAGATCGAAACCTTTGAAGTTCTTTTTCCTACTCCCAAGGAACGTGTGCTCGAACTTCTTGAACCCAAGAGATTTGTTGCCGCGTTGAAGGAGCCTGCACTCTCCGAAGATCCGACATCCAATCAACAGAGCGAACAACTTCCAACGTTCAATGCATATTCGGTCGATGGCGATGTGACTGCGCCTCTTGTATACGTAAACTATGGACTTCCCGCCGACTACGAGCAGCTTGACCGCATGGGAATTTCTGTAAAAGGGTGCATCGTGATTGCGCGCTACGGCGCGTCGTGGCGCGGCATCAAGCCGAAGGTCGCTGCCGAACATGGCGCCATCGGCTGCATCATCTATTCAGATCCCAAAGGCGACGGCTTCTATCAGGGCGATGTTTTTCCTGCAGGGCCGTATCGTCCGGAGTTTGGTGTTCAGCGCGGGAGCGTGATGGACATGCCCATTCACTCCGGCGATCCGCTGACACCGGGCATCGGCGCGACAGCGGAAGCGAAACGCCTTAACCGGAAGGATGTTGAAACGTTCACGAAAATTCCGACACTGCCCATTTCGTACGCAGATGCAAAACCTTTGCTTGAATCGCTCGGCGGTCCGGTGGCTCCTGAAGCGTGGCGCGGCGCTCTGTCTGTAACGTACAAAGTCGGTCCGGGACCGGCAAAGGTTCATCTCAAGCTCGCGTTCAACTGGGATCGAGTGAAAATCAACGACGTGATTGCGAAGCTGCGCGGATCGGACTATCCGGATGAATGGGTTATTCGCGGCAACCACCATGATGCATGGGTGAACGGCGCCGAGGACCCGATTTCAGGACTTGCAGCGATGCTGGAAGAGGCTCGTGCATTCGGCACGCTGACGAAGCAAGGGTGGAAACCGAAGCGAACACTCGTCTATTGCGCGTGGGACGGTGAAGAGCAAGGTCTTCTTGGATCAACGGAATGGGTTGAGGCGCACGCTGATGAATTGAGTACCAAGGGTGTTCTCTATATCAACTCCGATTCGAATGGGCGCGGGTATTTGTATGTCGCTGGTTCTCATTCGTTGGAGAAATTTATTAATGGTGTCGCGAAGGACATCGTCGATCCTGAAAAAAAAATATCGGTATGGAAGAGACTGCAGTTCCTTCGAATCAAAAACGCTGCTTCGACGGAGCAACGGAAGGAATTACGAAATGCGGCCGACCTGAAGATCGACGCGCTTGGCTCAGGCTCGGACTACACGCCATTCCTGGAACACCTCGGCATTGCATCGCTCAATCTGGGTTATGGTGGTGAAGATGGCGGAGGAATCTACCACTCCATCTACGACGACTTCTACTGGTACACGCATTTCTCGGACACCAGTTTTGTGTATGGGCGGGCGCTTGCACAAACCGGCGGTACCGCAATGCTGCGGGCGGCAGACGCAGAGTTGTTGCCGTTTGAATTCAAGAATCAGTCGGCGACGTTCGGGCGTTACGTTGACGAATTGAAAAAGCTGGCCGTGAGCAAACGCGAAGAGGCCATTGATCTCAATACCCAGATCGATGATGGAGTATTTGCCGCCACATCGGATCCGCAGGAAAAGTTCGTCCCGCCATCCGTCCAAGATGTTCCTCCATTTGTGAACTTTGCTCCGCTGGAAAACGCCCTCGCCTCTCTCGTAAAGAGTGCCGAGCGGTATCAGAAAACCATGGAGAATTCCTCAGGGAAGAATTTGGCGTCACTGCAATCTGTGAACCACATGTTGATGCAAAGCGAGAGAATATTGACCAGCCCCGATGGTTTGCCGGGACGGCAGTGGTTCAAACACCAGATCTATGCGCCGGGTCTGTATACGGGATATGGCGTGAAGACAATTCCCGGAGTGCGTGAAGCGATTGAACAAGGAAAGTGGAAGGAAGTGGACCAGCAGATCGCCCGTGTCGGAACAACCCTTCAGCAAATGGCGAAGCACATTGTCGAAGCGGCCGATGAGTTGGAAAAGCGATGAAGTAGCGGAGTTCTCATTTCCGCCGGACATAAGTCACTCGTCACTTTCATATATTGCTCCATGGATGCATCAGCTTTATCACTTAAGCAATCGATTGCAACTCGCACGCTGGAGATTGCGACCGCCCATCGTGCCGGTGAAGGAAGTCTCGTAACCTGTGCTGCTCTCACTACCATGACCGACGATGCGATCCGCTTGGCGTACGAGCATGTTGCCGGATCACGCGAACGGATTGCCGTGTTTGCGTTGGGTGGCTACGGGCGTGCTGAGCTTTGTCCGAAATCCGATGTCGACATCATGATTCTTGCGGGAATGGGTAAAGACAAGGCGTCCGCTGAGGACGCAGCGAAACGATTGCTGCACGTGTTGTGGGATGCCGGTCTCGACGTCGGACACAGTGTCCGCACGCTGCACGAAGTCGCCGAGCAACATGGCAACGCCATCGACGCATGGGCCTCGATGCTTGAGAGCCGGCTGATTTGTGGTGACCTGTCGCTCGCCGACGAGTTCTTTGGCGAAATGCTCAACCACGTCGCCGCCGGCAATGACACGTGGTTTATTGAGGGAGTGTTCGACGACGTGCGGTCGCGACACGAACGATTCGGCAATTCGGTGAAGCTCCTTGAGCCGAATCTGAAGAAGAGCGCAGGCGGCCTTCGTGACTTTCACGCGATCTTCTGGCTTTTCCGTGCGAACGACCCTGCGTACTTCTTTCGCATTGATCCTCCCATCTCTGCCTCACAGCTGTTCCTCGATGTGCTGATGGATCAAGGCGTGTTGGATTCAGGTGAGCACGCAACCGTATTGAACTCGCTCGCATTCATGCTGCGGGCGCGACACGAAATGCACTTTCGCCGCCAGGTGGCAGCCGACTCCATGGAGTATGTGCTTCAACGCGAAGTTGCCGAGGCGCTTGGCTTCGGTGCGATCGCAGATTTGCATTCGGTGGAAGTGTTCATGCGTGAGTACTATTTGCATGCCCGGATCATTCACCGGCTGTTTCAGAATCTCTCGCAACGGTTTCGCGAAATGGTTACGCCGTACAGTCATTCGACGCACGGCGCAGAACAGCTCAATGAAGTCTTCTCGCGGATTGACGACTCGCTTTCTGTGCGTGCGGATCTTCAACGACTCACCGACGCCCGTCAGGTTCTTGAAGGATTTACAATCTCCGCAGAACACGAACTCGAGCTTGGTCCGGGGTTACGCCGCGTTCTCGCAAACAGCGCGGAGTGCTTCGATGATGCACAACGTGAATCGACAGAATGTGCCACGCTGTTTCGCCGGATCCTCAATTCACGCCAGGTGGCAAAGACACTCTACGATATGAACGAACTGAATATTCTCAGCGCCTACATTCCCGAGTTTGGCCAGCTCGTGGCGTTCTTTCAGCACAACGTGTATCACTACTTCACCGCCGATGAACACACCTTGATTGCAATCGGCAACGCGGAACGGCTGCGCGAACAGCAAGGTGTTCTGCGTGAAGTGTTCCGCAATTTGCGCCGGAAAGATGTACTGTATCTCGCTCTTCTTCTCCATGACATCGGCAAACCGAGAGGCGTTGCTGACCATGAGATCACCGGGGTTGATATCGCCCGCGATGTGCTGGGCCGGTTGGGTATGATGAACGACTTTAACGACGTCGCGTTTCTGATTCGGAACCACCTGGTGATGGAGCAGGTGGCGTTCAGGCGCAACATTCACGATCCGGCAACCATCAAGGAATTTGCCGCAAGGTTCGAAAAGCCGGAATTGCTGGACTACCTCTACTTGCTGACGTACGCCGATCTTTCTGCCGTGAACATCAACGTCTGGACCGGATGGAAAGCATCCTTGCTGCAGGAATTGTATCAGCTTACGTCGGAAGTATTACGTCGGAATCTGAAGGGGACGCAGATTGACACGTTCAAGCAACAGCGTTACGAGGAAACCGTCGATGCGCTCGTCGCACGGTTGAGCGAGACCATGCCGCGTGAAGATGTGCATGCACACCTGAATGGCATTCAGAGCGAAGCCTACGTGGCCATGTTCACCGAGGACGAAATCGAAGAACACATTCGCAAGACAGCTGCTGCAGAGACTGTCTCGACAATGTTTGCGCAACAGGAAGGTCATACGGAAGTGACGGTCATTGCCGATGACGCTCCATTTGCACTCTCGAAGTTCTGCGCCGTTCTTTCGGCGAACGACGCAAACATTTTCGATGCGAACATCTTCACGAGAGATGACGGCATCATCATCGACCGATTCCGCGTCAGTGATGCTTCGACGAAGGGACAGTTGAGTCAAAACGCCTGCAACAAGATCGCGAAGGATCTGAACGATGTGCTGGAGGGGAGGTTGGATATTGCTCACTTGTTTGCCGCGCATCGGAGGAAGTGGAAGAGACGGCAGAAACATCCGGCAAACCCGAATGTGCGTACCGATGTGCAGTTTGAAGACAATCCGACCTACACCATCATTGACGTGTACGCCCCTGATACGCTTGGCTTTCTGTACAGAATTACTGAAACGATGTCGAAACTCGGGCTTGATATCTATTTTGCGAAGATTGCGACGCGCGTCGACGGTATTCTTGATGCCTTTTACGTTCTCGACCGGAATGGTGAACGCATTACGGATCCGGAACGGCAACAGATTATTCGGGCCGACATTCTTGAAGCTGTCAGGCAACTTTCCAAACAGGAGTTGTCTGAAACATCCAACTAATCATCACTGACCTCATCCGACCTTGAACTCAAAACCCATTGGTGTATTTGATAGCGGTATCGGCGGGCTGACCGTTGTGCACGCGCTGACAAAACGGTTGCCGCGCGAAAACATCATTTATTTCGGAGACACAGCCCGCGTTCCCTATGGGCCCAAATCGCCACAAACCGTGCGCGACTACGCCGCGCAGGATACGGACTTTTTGGTCTCGCAGAACGTGAAGATGATCGTCATCGCGTGCAACACAGTGTCGGCGGTTGCGCTCGATGTGGTGATGAAGCACTCGAAGGTGCCCGTTGTGGGTGTGATCATTCCTGGCGCCGGAGCAGCTGTTGCTTCCTCCCGGAAAAAGCGGATCGGCGTTATTGGAACAATAGCGACGGTCAATAGCAAAGCCTACACGAACGCCATCAGGCAACTCGACAAAGATGTGGAAGTGTTCTCGCAGCCCTGCCCGCTCTTTGTGCCGCTCGCAGAGGAAGGGTGGATCCAGCACAAGGCAACGGAACTGATCGCCAAAGAATATCTTTTCCCTCTCAAGCTCGAAAAGATCGACACGCTTATCCTTGGGTGCACGCATTATCCCATACTCAAGGATACCATACAGATGGCACTCGATCTGAATGTCACGCTTATCGATTCAGGAGAGGCAACGGCTGCTGAAGTGGAACGTATCCTCGACGAGAAGGGACTTCGCAATCCATCCAAACTGAAACCGCATCTGCAATTCTATGTCAGCGATCTTCCGGCAAAGTTCACGGAGATAGGCGAGCGCTTTCTTGGACAGAAAATGGGGCGAGTGCAGAGGGCCGAGGGTTTTTAGACACCGGCTATGCAGCCGAAAACCCCGACGACTCGAAAATAACCGCCATGACGCCAAGAAATAATTTCGAAGTCGGCATGGAACAACGGAATTTCAATTCTGTGACCTTGGCGTCTGAGCGGTGAAAATCTTTTCTCTGGGCTTCATCCTTACCTCAGGACGTTTGTGATTGGATTGGTGCTTTCATGCTGGAATGCAGAGACCTTCTGATCGTTTGCTGATGCCGCAAATTTCTTCTCGAGCCTTTCTGCAACGACAAACCCGCAGCCGGCCATCAAAAGCACACTCAGGACCAGAGCACCTTCTGGCAAATGAAAGAGGCTCTGAAGTGTGATCTGCCCGAGAGGTGTTGAGTAATAGAAGTCGCTTACGAGTGGAAAGAGAATCTCTCCAAAGAGAACTATCCCTAGTACCATTCCAACCAGAAACAGAACGCTGTCCCGCCGACCCGTAGATGCGGAGACACAGCATGTGCCCGGGCAATACCCGCCAAGAATGAACCCGACACCAAAGATCAATCCGCCAACTGCTTGCGGAAGAACATATGTTGGCGTGACATGCAGTGATGATGCGCTGATTACGCCTGTTTTCGTGAGGATGTAGAGTCCGACCATTGCCGTAACAATTGCTGTGAACATCACCTTGAACACCGTCATGTCGGTGAGATAGAACTGCGAGGCGAGTTTGCGTGCGCTGCCCAGCCCTCCCCGTTCGAGTACGAAACCGAACGCAATTCCTATCATGAACGCGAGAGTCATGTCCATTGCCTCCTCACAAAGCACGCGACGCTGTAGGCCCCGACAAATACCGCGATCAGGAAGATCCAGCTGCCGACGTTCAGCAATGCGCCCCCGGTCAAGCCCTGTCCGCTCGTGCATCCGCGGGCGAGTTTCGATCCAATGCCGACAAGCGCACCCCCTGCCAGTGCGTACGCAAATCGTCCGCTGGACGAAATCCGATTTCCTTTTTCAACAGAACGTTTGATCCGTCCCGCGAGTTTTGCACTGATGAACCCGCCAAGAAACATGCCTGCAACTTCAACAACATACCAATCGGCAAACGGTGATTGTGATCCATCGCCTATATACTCCGAGTAGAATTTGCTGACCATCGTATGAGAGGGAGACGCGGTGTGAAGACTGCTTGCGATCATTGTTGTGAACGCCCCCGATGCGCCGAGTCCGTGTCCCGTGATGATGAATGTCGCCAGCAAGACAAGTCCGAGAACAATGCCCGCCACATACGGATTCCAATAGTGTTGTGGGGGTGCAGAAGGATCGT
>CAYJNF010000010.1:5368-20936 GCA_964370915.1 uncultured Chitinophagales bacterium | reverse complement strand
AAATACCTTCGGGGAAACAAGCCGGACACGTTCTACAATCTTTCCGTCGAGAAGATCCCCACACGTCGCTACACACGTGTTGAAGACTATGAGCAGCACGAACGAGAGGCGCCTCCTTCAATCGATGTAGGTCGGCGTACCGGTATTTCGGAGGTCGAAGTTGGCTACACGGAGGAACAGGCACGCAGACAGGCTGAGCGCTGCCTCGCGTGTCATGTGCAAACGATTTACGACGCGGAGAAATGCGTCATGTGCAATCGCTGCGTCGATATTTGTCCCGAGTATTGTCTGAAGCTTGTTCCTCTTGCTGAACTTGACGTCGATGACGGGACGAAAGCAAAACTGATCGAGCATTACAATATCGACCCGTTCCAGCCGGCATCGGCGATGTTGAAGGATGAAGACACGTGCATCCGTTGCGGTCTTTGTGCCACGCGCTGTCCGACCGATGCGATGACGATGGAGGTGTTTTACTATGAGCAGAAAGAAGCAGTGTAGCGCAAGTGACAACTGAACATTGGTTGTTGACAGTTGACTATTGGGTAAGATCGAACGATCAATGGTCACCGGTCAATTGGCAATGGTCAATAAGTGTTCAACCGGAGAATCCATCATGAAGCTATTCAACAAATCGAAAAAGAATCCACCGCCGCCCAACGGCGCTACAGAAGGCGAGACCCGTCGTTCGTTCCTTCACAAGATCGGTCTCGGGGGAATGCTGGCAGGAATTGCAGGTTTCAGTTACCAGTCATTCCGCTCACTCGTGCCGAATGTACTCTATGAGCCGCCAATGAAATTCAAGATTGGCACACCCACGAGTCTTGCCGAAGGGATGACGTTCCTCGAAGACAAGCGGCTGTATGTCTTCAAGGAAGGGAAATCGTTCTACGCGATCTCCGGCGCGTGCACGCATCTCGGCTGCACCGTGAAGTACACGAAGCTCAATCAGCCGAAACAGGTGGAGATTGACGGCGAGAAGAAAAGCATCCCGTTTGAATTTCACTGTCCATGCCACGGGTCGAAGTTCTACGCAGACGGTACGAATTACGCCGGACCTGCACCCGCACCGCTGCATTGGTACAAATTGGAGGTTTCACCGGATGACGGCCAGCTGGTTGTGAATATGAGTGATGAGGTTGAACAAAATTTTCGGTTAACTGTGTGAATCCTGAGGGAGCGGAGCGACCGAAGGATATGTATCCTTCAAGATTTAGATCTTTCGCTTCGCTCAGGATTTTGACTTAAGAGAAGAGAGTAACAAACATGGCAAACCCTACTACAAAAACCAATCGCGGAAATATCCTTCGCTCCGCTCAGGATTTACTGTGGTCGTGGAAGCCGGGCAGCGACAAAGAGGCCGGCGACGCCATCGTGAAGAACATTCTGCTGCATTGGTTTCCGAACAAAGTCTCGAAACGCAGTCTTGCCTGGAACTATTCGTTTTATCTTGGGACGATTTCGTTTGCACTCTTCATGATACTTGTCCTCACCGGTGTGGTGCTGATGTTTCTATATGTGCCATCCATCGAGCGTGCCTACTCTTCAGTGAAGGACATTGAATACGTCGTGTCGTTCGGCTGGCTTCTCCGGGGCCTCCATCGCATCGCGGCGCACCTGATGGTTGCAGTTGTTTTTCTTCATATGGTGAGAGTGTTTCTTACCGGCGCGTTCAAGAACGGAACAGCAGTCGGTGCAAATCGTCCGTTGAACTGGATCATCGGCATTGTGCTGCTCATTGTTACGCTGCTCTTGTCGTTCACCGGCTATCTGTTGCCGTGGGACCAGCTTGCGTACTGGGCCATTACCGTTGGCACGAACATCGCGAGCGCGGCTCCTGTTGTCGGTGAGTGGATTCGGTTCATCCTGCTCGGCGGGACGACTATCGAGCAAGGCGCACTCATTCGGTTCTATGTGCTCCATGTGTTCTTTCTTCCTGTTGCAGTGTTGCTGCTGTTCTCGTGGCATATGTGGCGCGTAAGGAAGGATGGGGGACTTGCTTCGTATGACCGCGAGGTGCTGGAGCAGAAGGCGGAAACAACCGAGCCGGTCAAATCGAAAACCTATTCGCTGCTTGGCATCACCAACGGCACGACAGTTCATGTGCAGAACACAATGGTTGATGAGGAGAAGAACAGCGTTGCCTCATCACCACATTTGGTCCGTCGCATCTGGCTCGCAATGATGGGGACATTTGTCGGAACTGTTGTGCTCACGCTGCTATTTCGGGCGCCGCTTGAAGCTCCCGCGAACCCGTCCGTTACGCCGAACCCCGCGAAAGCGCCCTGGTACTTCCTCTGGCTGCAAGAGATTGTTACGGATACAACGATCAATTTTGGAATCTTCACCATCAATGGCGCGTTGGTCGGCGGCATACTGTTGCCCGGACTTCTTTTTGCGCTTGCGATCTGGTGGCCCTATCGGGACCGATCAAGCGTCAACAGTGTTGGTGTATGGTTCTCGCCGGAGAGAAAAAAGCAGAACATGGCGTTCATTGCCATCTGCGTCGTGATTCTCATCTTCACGATCATTGGCACGTATTTGCGCGGACCGTATTGGAATTTCTACTGGCCGTGGGAATCGTGGCCGGAAATGCCGGTGAAGTTCTGATTTCGGATTGTGTATTGGTGATTCCGGATGACCTTCACATAACCCGAAGAAGTGGATGTGTGGATTGTTGGATGAATGGATTGTTGGATTAATGAATGATGAGAGATTTGTTGGACCGTCGAGGGTGAGCTTGATCTGGTTGAGGATGTCGAGACCAAGAAACGCTGAGCCGGATTCCGTAGAGATGACTTCAATTTTTCCAAAATCACGGCGACCAAACTGAATTTGGACTTCATAACATTCAGAAATAGCAGAGCGAGAATCATAGTCTTGTATTTCTCGCTCTCCAGATGGCTCCAACTCCAATTGCATAAGCACGATGCTTGGTATAGCAGAGATGTCCGCGCCTGTATCGATCCTAAACAGAACATCGGTCGCGATACTTTGATACGGCGAAACAATCCTCATTCGAACAAATGGCGATGGCTGCTTAGCTTCTCCTATTTTGTAACGAAGTCTTTTCAACGCACTGCGGGCAATTTGTGGACAACGTTGATGGAAGGAAATCGGACGGTCTCTGGACGTTCAGACGCCTTGGTAAAGAAAATCGGCTTGTTGCCAAAGAGGCCGTACGATATCTCCTTAAGCGACTCCAAGTTTTTGTCCACGCCAATGACTTCCTCGTTCCAGATTGCTATGTATTTGCCTCTGTATTTCTTGAGGAGCCTGCCCTTATGTCGGTAGTAGTACGCTCGATTCTTGTTGAAGATATTCATCGTTCTCGTGTGGCGAGCGCGGAGCCTTCTCCTCTCCAAAGGACTCAGCGGCTCTCGCACGATACGTGGAGAACCGATGAAGTACGTGAGCGGCTTCTCTGTTACGTGCGAAATAAAAACAGGTGAGTTACGATGATTTCGAATAATTCTCTCAAAGAGTTTTTCACGGTCCGTGTCGCAATCCAAGACCTCTCCATGATGAATCGCAATATGCTTGCCTCGATACTTCTTGAGAAACTCCTTCTTGTGCGTGTAGTAGTAGGCGCGATTCTTGTCCCATTGTCGCATTCTGGCGTGGCTCAGTCTCAGGATGGCTGGAGCAGTCTTCGTCGGCATACTGATGTCCTCCTCTGTTCGACTTAAACCTATGAAATCGAATTTCAACTTGCAAGGATGTTCGCTATGGACCACAAAACAATCAAAGATAAACTCACGTTCGTGAAGAAAGATAAGCTTCTTCTCAGCATCATCGGCATTGCGGTGTTTGGGTTGATGGGGTTCATCTCATACAACTATCTCGCGCCGGAATGGTCGGAGTATCAGGCCGAGTTCCGGGACCTGGTGGAAGCGAAGTTCGGAGAGGAACGCGCAGCAACTGCGCCGCGTGGTTTGCAGCAAGTATATGTGAAGGAACTAGGCAAGGCCGACCGGTGCGTCACGTGCCACCTTGCCACGGAATGGAAAGGCCTGGAGAACGCGGAAGAGCCATTCCGTACGCATCCAAGGGAGATTCTCGAAAAACATCCTATCGTGAAATTCGGGTGTACGTCGTGCCATGGCGGACAGGGGTATGCAACAAATTCGGAAGATGCGCATGGACTGATCAAGGACTGGGAAGAGCCGGTTCTCGGACAAGAGTTGGCGGACTTCTATGTCTTGAACAACAACAAGGCATTGATGCAGATGAACTGCAATTCCTGCCATCGCTATGACAAGTCCACGAAAGGAATGGACTTCATCAACCGTGCGAAAGAATTGGTGACGCTGAAAGGCTGCCGCGCGTGTCACGTGGTAAACGGGCGAGGCGGCACAGTCGGACCCGATTTGACGAATGAAGGAATGAAGGCGCCGGAACAGTTCAACTATGAACGCATCAAGGGATTCAATTCCGAGTTCACATGGCAGGTATCGCACCTCAAGAATCCAAAAGAGTCGGTGCCGGAAACAGTCATGCCGAACTTCAACTTCTCAAGCGCCGACGCGCAGGCGCTGGCAATGCTGGTGATGAGCTGGAAGAGGGAACACATTCCGGTTGAGTACATTCCCGGACATAACTTCCGTGATGTTCCTTCACCCCAGGAGAAAGAGAAAGAAGAACGAATGTCGAAGGGTCCCGGCGCGTTTTTCGTGAAGAAGAATTGCTTTGTCTGTCACTCCGTTTCAACACTGGGCATTGAAGCCGCCGCGCAGATTGGGCCTGACCTTGCACTCGCTGTCGCTGATGTGCAGTCGCGCTTCGGCCGGACGCTCGATGATTTTCTAGCAAAACCCACGGGCACAATGGAAGTAGTGCTTTCAACAATGATAACGTTGACGCCGGAAGAGCGGAAGGAAGCAATCGAGAAGTTGCGGCTGGCGTACGAACTGAAGCAGAAGGAGCTCGCCGTCGCTGCCGCGAGCGAAAAGAAGAAATGACAGGGAATATCACGACAAGTGCATGGGGGAACGCCCAAACTCAAGTGCACGGCACAACGGTTCATGGTGAATTGTGAATGATGTACACTCTACCAACTCTACAAACTCTCAACCCACACAAGGAGAATCAACAATGAAACACATTACACTGCTACTCGGAGTTGTTGCTGTGATTGCAGCGATGCTCATCGGCTGTGGCGGCGATAAGAAGGGACGTGGCGGAAGAACGGAAGCTCGTTCGGATGTACAGGAGGCCGCGGTGAAAACGTATGTTGCCCCGGGAGATATGGACAAGTACTATCTCTTCAAGTCGGGCGGTCACTCGGGACAGGTGTATATCTATGGCGTGCCATCGATGAGACACATTTCGACGATTCCCGTGTTCACGCCATATCCCGCGACGGGCTATGGGTTTGACAAGGAGTCGAAGGAAATGCTCGGCGGATTTACCTGGGGCGATGCACACCATCCGAGTTTAAGTGAGACGGATGGAGACTACGACGGCCGATGGCTGTTCATCTCGGACAATGCGAATAACCGCATGGCCCGCGTTGACTTGCGTGATTTCAAAACGAAACAAATTTTCGGACCGATTCCCAACGTGTCGGGCAATCATTGCTCGTCCTTTTGTACGGAGAACACCGAGTATATTCTCGCGGGTTCGCGATTCTCTGTTCCTCTTCCGAAGGGAACGTTTGAGAAGATTGAAGACTATGCGACAAAGTATAAGGGTATCGTTGCCGGAATTAATGTTGACAAAACCACGGGAACAATGTCGTTGGGCTGGGAAGTGCTGATGCCGCCGTTCAACTATGACCTTGGCGACGCGGGCAAAGGACCGAGCAAGGATTGGGGATTCTGGACCTGCTACAACAGCGAACGGGCAATTGGCAAGCTTGAAGTAACGAGCACACAAAAGGATCGCGACTATGTTGTGGCAGTAAATTGGCCGGCAGCAGAAAAGGCAATCAAGGACGGTAAATTCAAATTGATCAGCGGGGCGAAAGTTATCGACCCGAAGGATGTAGAAGGCGTTGTGTATCTGCTTCCTGCAGCGAAGTCGCCGCACGGTGTTGACGTGAGTCCCGATGGCAAGTACATCGTCGCAAGCGGAAAGCTGCAAAGCATCACCACGGTGTTCAACATCGAAAAAATGCTGACGGCAATCCAGAACAAGAATTTCACCGGCAACGAGGACGGCATTCCCGTTCTCAACTACGATGCAGTCAAAGATGCGGAAGTGAACGTTGGCCTCGGGCCCCTGCACACACAGTTTGACGACAAGGGAAATGCGTATACGTCGCTCTTCGTGGAAAGTGCAGTCGCAAAGTGGAAGCTCGGCACGTGGGAAGTGGTGGACAAGATTCCGGTATCGTACAACATTGGACACCTCTGCTCGTCCGAAGGCGATACGAAACATCCGACCGGAGAATATCTTGTGGCGCTCAACAAACTCTCCCATGGGCGTCATCTGAGCGTTGGTCCGTCGCAGCCTGAAGCATCGCAGCTCATTGACATTGGTGGTGAGAAGATGTCGTTGCTGTACGATGCATTTACCGAACCCGAACCTCACTACGCACAGATGATCAGAGCGGAAAAACTGAAGCCGATCGAAGTGTACTCCAAGGAAGAGAACAAGCATCCGAAAGCGATCTGGGATGTGAAGGATGCAAAGATTGTTCGCAACGGCAAGAACGTGGAAGTGTACATGATGGCTGTTCGCTCAAGCTTTGAACCCAGTGCCATCGAAGTGAACAAAGGCGACAAAGTGACCATCTATGTCACCAACATCGAGCAAACGACCGATGAACTTCATGGGCTTGGATTGAGTGAGTACAATATCAATGTCGTTATCGATCCAGGAGAGACGAAGACGATTGAGTTTGTGGCGGACAAAGCCGGCGTGTATCCGTTCTACTGCACCAACTTCTGTTCGGCGTTGCATCAGGAAATGCAAGGGTACCTGCTGGTGAAAGGAAACGGCGGCGTGGCGTTAGCGAAGAGTAGTTCAAAGAATCTTGTTTCGAAATAAGTACAGAACGTTCTCAGTAGGGACGGGGCATGCCCCTCTACGAGGTCGCAGACCGTCCCTCTGCGGGTTGAAGCAGAAAGGATAAGACTGAACATGCAAAAGCTTATTACACGAG
The DNA here is from genome assembly GCA_964370915.1 of uncultured Chitinophagales bacterium. Taxonomy (GTDB): domain Bacteria; phylum Bacteroidota; class Ignavibacteria; order UBA10030; family UBA6906; genus CAADGV01. Next base: position 13,831 of record CAYJNF010000010.1, on the reverse strand, counting down.
CAACATCGTTTTTCGATACGCCGATTGACTTGCGCGGGCGTGTGCTGATTCTCGTCGGTGCGCTGTTACTGCTGCCGACGTTCTTTGCTCCGCTGTGGAACATGACGTTGTACTCCAATCAATTTCCGGATGGACTGATCTTGAACATCTACTCCACCAAGTTGGAAGGAGGCAAAACGCCGAATCGCGACGACCTGAAGGAAATCAATTCTCTCAACCATTACATTGGCATGCGGGCATTGAAGGAAGAAGACTTCACCGAATTCAAATGGATTCCCTTTGTCATCGGCGGTGTGATGTTGCTCGCGCTGCGTGTTGTTGTGTTGGGGAAAATGTCGAAGCTCGTCGATTTGTTTGTGTTGTTCACCTACTTCGGATTGTTTTCACTCTGGACCTTCTACCACAAGATGTACTTGTACGGACACGAGCTTGATGCGACCGCCGCAGTGAAAGTGCCGCCGTTCACACCGCCAATGTTTGGCCACACGACAATGGCAAACTTTGAGGTGTACAGCTATCCCGACCTTGGCTCGTTTTTCATGGGGGTGTTTCCGTTGTTTCTGATGGCGGCGATGTGGCTGTCGCGGAAGAGTTGGGCAAAGGAAAAAGCGAATCGGTGAACCGGAGACGCGGAGCGTATCTCCGTATCTCCGTTTCGCCTACTCTCCGTTTCCGCCTTTTATGTGAAGACTGTGAGACAGATGTGAGCATTCCGAAAATAATCGTGCCAAAAGAGCATGGTGCATGGGCCGTATTGTTTGTGCCGATGCTGGTCGGTGCAGGTGTTGGCGGGGCAGTTACTCCCAACTTCCTGTTGCTTGCACTCTCCGCGCTCAGCGTGTTCATGAGCTACGTTCCGGTACATACGATCCTCCGGCACTACATCGTTGCTCCGCAACAGCAAGACAAGCTCGATCAAGCGTGGTTCTGGGCGACGGCATACTTCCTTTTCGGTGTGTTGTTCATGATTCCACTGCTCGTCCAGGGTTATCTGCTTTTACTTGTCATAGGAATAGTTGGCGCAATATCGTTCTTGGGGAATTTTGTTTTCACACGTCGGTACCCAAAAACTATTCCGGGCGATCTGATGGCGGTGTTTGGACTGTCGTTGAGCGCTCCCTGCTCGTACTATGTCGTGCGCGGCACGTTGGACGGTCATGCAGTTGTTCTTTGGCTATTGAACTTCCTCTTCTTCGGCTGCAGCGTATTCTATGTTCACATGAAGATCGCAGCAGCAACGTCAAGAAAGACCGAGATACAAACGCGAGAGAAGATCTCGCTTGGCTGGCTTAACGTCATGTATCACGTTGGTGTGGTTGCCGTTGTTGTTGTGTTGGCGATATACGAACGGACAAATTCGTTTGCGCTCATCACGTTCGTTCCAATGGCAGTGCATGCCATCTACGGAACGTACAAGTTGTCGAACCGCGTTGCGTTCAGGAATCTTGGATTCATTTTGCTGGCGCAGTCGATGATATTTGGAGTGATATTGTGGAGGGTGATGTAATGAGAGCTGTATCTAATTCTGAGACCCGCCTTACAGGGTCGAATGCCGCTCTGCAGGCATCCCTTTGGGAGAATCTAGACATTGGCAATGTTCTAGATTCTCCACTCGCTTCGCTCGTTCAGAATGACAAACCTATCACCACAAATACGTCGTCCCTAACAGGACTGGCTGCGATCATTCTCCTCGTGCTAGGATTCGCTGCTTTGCTGCACGCTGAGTCTCCACTCAAGAAACCTGAATCCCAAATGCTGTCCGAAAGGACTCCTTCGGAGAACCCCGAATCCAACATCTCGAATCCCCAATCCGTAATCTCCAATCTGCAATCCCGCATCAACTCCGCCTCTCCCGGCGACACGCTCACCATTTCTTCCGGCATATACTCCGGCAATCTCCTCATCAACAAACGCCTCGCACTCATCGGCGTCGGCAAGCCGATTCTTCGGGGCGAAGATCAGGGTAGCGTCATTACGATCACTGCGGATTCATGCGTTGTGCAAGGGTTCATTATTGAGCATTGTGGTTCGATGTTGGTGGAGGAGAATGCTGGTATTCTCGTGAAGTCGAATCACAATATCATCGCGCAGAATGATCTGCAGGACATTCTGTTCGGCATTTATCTCTTGCACGCCGAACGAAATTCAATTCTCAATAACACGATTGTCGGGAGGCGATACCTCGAGGTAGGTGAGCGGGGGAGCGGCATTCACATCTGGAACTCGAAGCACAATAGATTCCTCGGGAACTCAATTACCGATGTCCGTGATGGATTCTATATTCAGAACGCGAGCCATTCGTGGATCGAACGGAACGAAGCGCATAACGTTCGCTACGGGGTGCATTACATGTATGCGGACTCGAACACGTTTCTCAGGAACCGGTTCACCGACAACGTGGCGGGGGCAGCGATCATGTATTCGACGGGCATCCGCATGCGGCATAACGTGTTCAGCCACAATAGAGGATTCTCCTCATTCGGCATTCTGTTTCAGGATTGTCACGGGTTGATTGCCGATTCGAACGTTATCGCCGACAACGTCGTGGGCATGTTCTTCGAATCATCGACGGACAATGTTTTCCGCAACAACGTCATCGCACAAAATGATGTTGCTCTTCAAATGTTCCAGAATTCCATCAACAATTCCTTCACAGAAAATAACTTCGTTGACAATCTCAGCCCGCTCACCATCGTCGGCAAACGAACCGAGACGCATTGGAATGAAGGAGGACGTGGCAACTACTGGAGTTCGTACGATGGTTACGATCTGGATGGGAACGGCATCGGCGATACCCCGATGAAGATTCAAAACGTGTTTCAGTATTTGGAAGGACAAAACGCCAACGTGCGATTGTATTTATACAGTCCGGCGTCCCAGGCGCTCGCGGTTGCAGCCAGCGCGTTTCCCATCATCAATATAAACGAGGAAGCGGACAACAAACCTCTCATGCGGCAGGTGGATCTTCATGCCGCGCCTGCGGTTGAATCGTTGAAGTCAGCGGGCGAGGCCCATGTTGACGCATCCGTCAGTTCACACGCGTGGCTCGCGTTTCCGTTTCTTGGATTGATTGTGATTGGGCTTGCGTATCGTAAGATATCGCGATCCTTTAGTCCGACGACGGGTGGTTCATAGAAACAAGGAGAGAGGAATGATACACGTTGAACATCTTGTAAAACAGTACGGCAAATTCACAGCGGCGAATGACATTTCGTTCACGGTCAAGCAGGGAGAAGTCTTCGCGTTTCTCGGCCCGAACGGCAGCGGCAAGACGACGACCATGAAGTCGATTGTTGGACTGAATGTTCCTACGGCGGGTCGCATTCTTGTCAACAACCTTGACATTCAGCGGTATCCGCGGGAGACGCGACAGTTCGTGAGCTACTTACCCCAGCGGGTGGTGTTCCCGGAAAACCAGACTGCTCGTGAAGTGATGACCTTCTATTGCCGCTTGCGGAAACTTCCGCTCGCGCGTGCAGATGAAGCTCTGGAAAGGGCGCAATTCAATGGTGTTGCTGACAAACTTGTGAGTGAATTTTCCGGCGGGATGGTTCAGCGTTTGGGGCTTGCCGTCATTTCGCTTCCCGACGCGCCGATACTTCTCCTTGACGAACCAACAGCGAATCTCGATCCGCAAGGAGTGAAAAGGTTTCGCGAGTTTATCCTCAATCAAAAGGAAAATGGGAAGACCATACTGTTCTCGACCCATCTGTTGCCGGAGGCGGAACAGCTTGCTGATCGCGTGGGAATTTTTGTGGGAGGGAAGTTGGCAGCGGAAGAATCGATAGAAACACTTCGCATGAATTATTTGGCGAGCAGAACAATTGAAGACATGTATTTACACTATGTAGGAGAAGAACACGATGCACAAAAAGAATAGTCAATGGCCGACCCTCAATGTTCAGTTATCAATGATGTTGCTTTGTCTTGTTGGATGTGGGGCATCGGGCGTACGACCAGTGGACATATTTCCTGAAGACAATTGCGCGCAATGCCGTATGGCGATATCGGACGAAAAATTCGCTTCCGAAATCGTCAGTGATGAAGGTGAGGCGTTCAAGTTCGACGATCTCGGTTGCATGTTGAAGTTCCGGACAAAACGGAATGATGTGAAGATTGCCGGCATCTTTCTCAAGGATTACGAGTCGAAGGAATGGATTCCGTACGAGCGCGCCGCTATCATCGAATCCGACGTCGATACGCCGATGGGGTCTGGCAAGATTGCCTTTGCAAGTTCCGAGAAAGCAAATGCATTTCAGAAGCAACATCCCCGTATCGCCAAAGAAGGATGCGCGGAGAAGTGTTGCGAGTAAGCAGTGATTCACCAATATCATCCTTCGACTCCGTCCCGACCTGAGAAGCGGTCAGGACTGCGCTCAGGATGACGATAGGATCACTGCGTCACCCTGAGCGGGCGCTTTCTCAACGAGTCGAAGGGTGTCCGTTGCATAAGCAAGGAGTAATCATGGACTTCAAAGCAATCTATGACATCGCACGGCAGGAACTGACGATCAACATTCGCAACAAGTGGACGCTGATCTTTGCTGTGGTGTTTGGCGCGCTCGTCGTGAGCATTTCGTATTTCGGCATCGTTGCGGAAGGCTATTCCGGCATGCAGAGTTTCACGCGCACGTCGGCAAGTCTCCTCAATCTTGTGCTGTACATCGTCCCGCTGGTTGCGCTCACCATGGGCACGCTGAGCTTCACGGGCGACAAAGGGTCGACAGAACTGCTGTTCTCTCAGCCGCTGCTGCGGAGCGAAGTAGTGTTTGGCAAACTGCTGGGCGTCTTCGCTTCCATCGCGATCTCTACACTGGTGGGGTTCACGCTCGCGGGGACAATCATCGTTATACAAAATGGAGAAGAGGGACTTCTGCGGTATGCTGCGTTTGTGGTGCTTTCACTGGCGCTGTCGTTTGTCTTTCTTAGCATTGCCGTGCTGGCGTCAACATTCAGCAAGCGCAAATCAAAAGCATTCGGCATTGCCTTGTTCCTCTGGTTCTTTTTTGTCCTGTTCTATGACTTGCTCGCGCTCGGCGCCGCGGCGCTGTTGAAAGGACAAACGGCGACAGTGGTTTTGTTCCTCTCACTCTTCGGCAACCCTGTCGACATGGTGCGGGTGGCGACGCTCATCATTCTCGACAACGTGACCATCTTTGGCGCCGCCGGGGCAGCGATGTTGCGGTTTCTTGGAGGGCACACTGCCAGTGTGTTCCTGCTTGCAGCAGGGCTCATCGTGTGGAGTTGCGTCCCGCTCCTGCTCTCAGCCCGAATGATGAAGCATCAGGACATCTGACCTCGACTTCTGCATGAACCGCATATGGCGCGCCATACTTGTTATACTTCTCGTTAGCGCAATCGGCTTCCCGATCTACTGGCAATTGACCTGGGTTGACAGTGAAGGACTGGAGCGATATGAACGAGCGGAAACAGAGCTTGTCGTCGCGAATCTTGCCAATGCAACACTTACACTCTATCGATCCGGAAACACGCTTGCGGATACAACCCGCATCCGTGAGTTCGATGGAAAACGTATCTGGCTGAAACCGGGAAACTATTTCATCAGAAGCGACGATGGGCAGACAACATCGTATTTCCCTGTTCCGCTGTCGGGATTTCGAAGCGGTCCCGATGACGACGGAACGTTTCAGGTTACGGTTCGTCCCTTCGCTGCTGAACTTCCGCCACACATCACCGACCATTCGTCATTCGCCTTCATCCCCAGTGGTAACTTTCTTTTGGGCGACAAACAGAATCCGCGCGAACCTCACTACGTGTGGCTGACAGGATATTTCATTTCTCCGTCTGAAGTGACGAACGAAGAGTTCAGGGAATTCCTTCACGCACCTGACGGGTATGATGATCGGGCAAACTGGACGCTGCAAGGAAACTCCTGGAAAGTGGGAATGCCGTCACGAACGTCGGCGTTGCTGAAACCCTCGGAACACGATTACATCCGTTTCGGACAACCCGACCAGCCGGTTGTCTGGGTAACCTGGTACGAAGCGCGAGCATATTGCTCCTGGTTGTCGAGGAGATTCGCTTCACGCAAGTGGCAATTCTCTCTTCCAACAGACGCGGAGTGGGAAAAGGTCGCGCGCGGACCTGACAATTTTGATTACGCACTGGGAATGTTCATCAGCGACGCCGAAGTACAGTTGTACAACTGGAGAAAGAATCCCGACGCTCCCGTAACCGTGGTTGGCAGAGCCGGCGCACAGTACCGAAGCAATCGCTATGGAGTGTTTCATCTCACGGGCAACGTCGCCGAATGGACACAATCCATTCAGAGTCCGTACAGCAAGGAACATCCGTACACGGACGACGATCGGAACTATGATGATACTCCCGGTTTGAGAACCGTGCGCGGCGGATCATGGTACAGTGAGGCCACGTCATATCTCTACACACCGTATCGCGACAGTTTTCAGCCGGAACATCGGACGCAGGACGTCGGCTTTCGGATCGTTGCAAAGAAATTGCCGTAAGATCTGGCGTAGTCCGACAAAGACAGAAGTGCATTCCAAAAAGCAAAACCCGGCCAGCAATGACCGGGGTTTGTCGTGAAGCCTGATTGCTTGACTGCTTATTTGATGAGCAAGAGTTTTTTCGTATCGATGAATGTCCCTGCACTGATCCGGTAAAAGTACACTCCGCTTGAGAGCGAAGTCGCATCAAATGTCGCTTCGTAATATCCTGCTTCCTTCATTTCGTTCACCAAACTTGCCACGCGTTGTCCCAACTCGTTGTACACTTCGAGCGATACGTTTGTGCTTCGGGGAAGTGCATACTTGATCGTTGTTGTTGGATTGAATGGGTTCGGATAGTTCGGCTCAAGCGCGAACGTTACAGGAATGTCGCGGCCATGCACTGTCGTCAGCATGTCGATTTGAATCGGGTTTGAGTATTGCACACTTCCATCCAAATCAATTTGCTTCAGCCTGTACTGCCACACTCCGGGCAACGCCGTTGCATCGAGGTATGAGTACGAATGCGGAATGATTGTGGTGCCGTTACCACGGACGAAGCTATTCGGAATAGTGTGGAATTCAGTTGCGGCTGCCATCTTTCGCTCAACTTCAAAACCATAATTATTCACTTCGCTGGCGGTCGTCCAGTCGAGCCGAACAGTTGAATTGGTGAGGCGAACACCGGTGAATGACGCGAGTTGCACCGGCAACGGGGGACATGTGCCTGCGCCTGGCGTGCACGATGTGGAAGAAAGGAAGAGCGACCAGCATTGCACCCTTCCTGTGTCAATTGATGCGACGTCCGCTACGTGAAGTTTCCAGATGCCGTTTGCCGCTGCGCCGCTTTTGCCGGCGAACGCTCCGAGAAGTGATTCGGGCCGGTAACTTCCCACAAATGGCGCGCTGCCCGCGCTAATTGCGGTTGCCGCAGCATCGTCAAGCGTCGTGCGTGTTGCCTGTGAGCCGCAACTCGAACCAAAATTTTCTCCTGTGCCGCCCCGGCCCGTCACCAGGGCAACAGTAGCATTATCGGGGCCGATGAGCGAGATGTTGAGGTCGCCATCGTATGTGTGCGTGATGTAGAAAGAGACTGTGACTTTGGAAATCGGCGTTGCGAATCCTGAGACAGTGATGGGAATGTCAATCCCGGTCGAGTTGTTATCGGGAATTGCCGTGGACGTCGAGTTGTTCAGCTGGATCGGCGCTCCCGTTGTTCCAGAAGCAAGTGTGAATGTCGACACGTCCGTTCCGCCCGAATGCACTACCGTCAGCGTGAAGCCGATAGGAGTTCCGCAGACAAATGATGATTCGAGACTGAATGTGAATGCGCTTTGGTTCGATCCTGTTCCGCCCGCGACCAGATTCGGGTAGGATGACGTGCCCGCCACAATGGTGACGCCTGGAGTTGTTGTTATGAGCGTTGCTGAAACACCGGTTGCGCCCGCAGTGCCGTTGGCGCGAATGGTCACACTGAGCGTATCGCATTCATTCGGATCGATTGAACCATTGCCATTGCCACCGGTCAGGATCGATGAAGAGAACTGAACATTTGCCGCCGTGGGAAAATCGGTGATCTGGAATGATGCAATGCGCGTTTTCCACCCAACAGAACTTGTCGATGTGTAGTACTCATTCGTGTACCAGAATGTCTGATCGTCGGTCGGATCGACCATCATGCTTGTGTAGTCGCCCCATCTGTTTGCGGTCCCGGTTTGCGAGCCGCTGCCCGCGTAGATCGTCATCTCGCTGAGGGTCATCACTCCCGACGCGTCGGCTGCTCTGCGTCCGGTGGCGCGAATGGCCGGGAACATGCTGCTGCCCGATGCGGAGTACCCGAGAGCGATATTTCCCTGTCCGTCCATCGCAACGCTTCCCATCCATCGGTGCGTTGCATCGGGCGAGTACGTGCTCTGCTGATTGATTGCCCAGCTTCCCGTTGTTCGTCGAAGCTCATACCAGCGAACAGCGGCAAGGTCCGATCCCGTCGCATCAA
>CAYJNF010000010.1:0-5358 GCA_964370915.1 uncultured Chitinophagales bacterium | reverse complement strand
CATCATGCGTGCCGAAATTTCTGTATTGCAATCTGTTCATGAGTCGATCGGAGAGTGCATCGAGCTTCACGGTGGTGCTCGATTGCGGTACACAATTGCTTGAGCCGGCGCACATGTTCATGTCGAACGATGCAGTGGATAAGCTCGTCGGTCCCGTGAAAGTTGAGCTGGCAGTGGTTGTCCAATTCACTGCGAACTGGTACAGCTGAAGCCGGTCGGGTGTTCCATCAACCGCCATCAAAAAGAAATTCGGCGTTCCTGCGGGAGCTGCTTGTCCGTCGAGGTCGCATGGTAGCAGTGGTTCATTGGAAGTACTGAGTTGAAAGAAAACCATCAGCGCTGTTTTGCCGGCAAGCATCGAATCACGTTGGAATGCAGCGGAAGCTGGTCCCGCCCAATTCAGGCTGCCGCAGGTAAATGAATTGATGGACATGTAGTAGCCGTCGGGCCAGACGCCAAACTTGGGATAGTCGGGCATGTTAGTGAATGTGAACGCGTATCGATGCCACGAGCCAAGCGGATCGGACGTTTGGGAAACTGCGATGAGTTCGTAGAACGGACCGTTGGGATATGATGGAAGAGAGAACTGCGTCACCACCCAACGATTCGCAAGATGATCGAACACTACAATCGGATCGCCATCGTTCGTCCCGGACCATGGTCCCGGGAAGCCCGTCCAGAGTGTGCTCAGATCGGCAGGACCGTACATCAGCGATCCTGTTTTTGAGTAGATCGCGAACGAACTGTTGACCGTCTCAATAATGTGACTGAAACCGATATCCGCGTTCGGGTCGGGCGGATACACACCCGAAAGATTGCTGACGCCTTCGAAGTTGACGCGGGTGCCCGCGGGCGCGAGAGGTCCGAAGAAATTCTGAACGACGGGGTCCCTGTCCTTTCCGTTCTCCGCAAGATTGCGCGGCTCGTTGGGGCGCATGAAAAACTTGTTCGGGATTTCGTCATTCTCCCATCGCTCTGTTCTTGGCAGCGGCTGAATCATGGGAAGCGAACGAAGTGGGGGAGATGTGTCATGCTTCAACTCGGTGTATACTGCTGTCGGACTGCGTTGTTGTTGCGCAAACGCGGTGAAGGAAATTGCGCACAACAACAGAGTTGTGGTAAGTTTGGTCATGGGCGTACTTCCTCTGTTGTGACGGTGGTAGGGGTGATATTGCCAACAGTCCTTCAAATCGGAAATCAGATGGAGTGATCCTCCCGCTGCGAGACCTCGGGAGGATTGTTCTGGATAAATCGAAAAGATGCACCCTGACCGCGGTGTGCATCTGCAAACAACAACTGCGTTCTTCTATAAGAAGATACTGAACCCATCGGAGCCATGCAACCGCGGCATGCATCTGCGCAACACTCTTCCTTGCAGTTGAAGTTGGTTGATTCTTGCAATCTGATGCGGTACATTTGACCACACTGTTAGACGTTTCACCCTGCCTTCTGAACGTCAGTTTACTCTCAAGCCAGTTGTTTATCATAAGGAAAAGCCCGTAGTGGAAAGAGTGCAGATGCGACCATGCCCCGGTTGCGGTGCAATTGAGTCGCGGGTAAGGTTTACGGAGCAACCGTTCATTGTCGTCGAGTGTTCGGCGTGCTCGTTGGTATACTTGGGCAATCCGCCTGCAGTTGAGACGCTGTACGACGGCTACTACAGTACCGCTGAGCCAAGTCCCGCAGAGTACCGCGCAGACTCCGGACATTCACGTCTAAGGGAGCTTCATGCGATCAACAGTCAGCGTGTTGCGCGGATCCAACAGCTTAGGCAAACTGGGTCAATGCTCGATATCGGATGCGGACGCGGACAATTTCTCAAGATAGCCAACGACCATGGTTTTCAGACTTACGGAATTGACGTCTCTGAAAAAGCAGTCTCGTATGCGCGCCAGGAGTTTGGCGTGAGAGCCGGGGTGCGTCCACTGGAGGAGTTGGCGGCCTCGGGTGAACAGTTCGATGTGGTCACGCTCTGGCACGTGCTGGAACATTTCGCCGATCCCTATGCAGCACTGAGGCAGGTCAAGCAGCTTCTGAAGTCTGGAGGAATATGCCTCATCGAAGTGCCCAACCTGCACAGCCTCAAGTTTATCCTATCGGCCACAAAGTGGGAGGGCGGCAATCACCCGCTCTATCATCGGACATTCTTTACTGCAGATACGCTTCGAGCTGCTCTTGTGCGGAGCGGATTTTCCAGCGTGCGACGGGTGAGATGGTCTTACAGCGTTCCCGGCAGGAGTGGCTCATACGAGTGGATGAAGCGAGCGCTCAACATGGTGGCACTGGATGCTTTTTTGAATTTTGCAGCGTGGAAGTAATGCCCGGCGAACGAATTCGCCATCTGACAATGTCAAAAACATTGAGGAGTCTCAGCAATGCAATCAACGCACAGTACCTGGAAGAACGCGATGTTACGCGCTATGGTTGTTTCTGGTTTTGGAATTGCACTCGGTTTTGTTCTATACCAATTCTCGATCTTCAGGCCGACCATGAGGGTTTCCCAGTTTACCTTCAGCAGCATTACTATTGGTATGACATACGCGGCATTGAAAGTTTCGCGTCAGCGTGATGGACTCGCAGCTCTGTTCGTCTGGAATGTTGTCCTCACCGGATTAATCGAAGAGTTCAATTCGTGGCTGCTTGTTCTAAATCTCGCCTACATTGCAGGAATGGCTGGGGTTACATTTCTGCATCATTATGTCGTAAGAAGAAATGTCGTTGCCGGAGCATTCCAACGAATCGTACTCGCGGGAGCCATGATTGCAATTGGCAACGCACTCATAGCAGTTTTCCTTGCGATCATTTCCTGGAAAGTGTCTCTATCTCATCTCGGGTCGACCATGGAGCATGTCTTCTACAATCTTCAGATTGGAACCTTGATTGGCCTTGCTGAAGGTTTAGGAATGGAAATCGCCGAGTACTTGAATGGGAAGTTCTTAGAGCAGCCGGAAGAAACCGAAGGCGACGAACCCGTAACCATCAGTGAGGTCAAACCTGGTTGAAAGGCTGAAATCATTATCCCTGATCGGAATTGCGTCTGATCGGCATACTCCCAGTATTGGAGGTTCGTTGAGCGCTTAACCGCCAATTCCTTACACTTTCTTTATGTCCTGCCTCTCTCTTCTTATCTCCTCTTAATTTACTCTTCAGATCACTTGACCTACCTTTCTCCCCGATATTTATCGCGTACGAACGCGATTTGTCCTGAAGGGAGATAGAGATGTCACAGCTTCGTACAGCCTTACTCATGTTGCTTCTGTTCACACTGATCACAGGTGTGTTCTATCCGCTTGCGATTACCGGGATCAGCCTTGTCATATTTCCCGGCAAGGCGAATGGCAGCATCATCGAAAAAAATGGAAGGCGCGTTGGGTCCGAGTTGATTGGCCAGCAATTCACATCGCCAGAATATTTTTGGAGCAGGATCTCGGCAACGGATCCGTTCCCATACAATGCTTCTGCTTCTTCAGGTTCGAACTACGGACCGCTGAACTCTGCGCTGCTCAAGGCAACGAGGGATCGCATTGACCGGCTGCGTACTGCCGACCCGGAAAACCGGATGCCGATTCCGGTCGACCTGATTACGGCATCGGGCAGCGGACTCGATCCGCACATTAGCATTGCCGCCGCATCGTATCAGATTCCGCGCATTGCCCGAGAACGAAATCTCTCCGAAGAACAGATTCACACTCTCATCGTTCGATGTACCGACGCGCGAGATCTTGGTTTCCTCGGGGAGCCGGGTGTGAATGTGTTGAGACTGAATCTTGCATTGGATGACATCTCGAAAGGAAACCGGTAGTGGATATTATGTACCTCGGCGTCGTCATTGTTGCGTTTGCGGCAACCTACGGATTGCTCAGAGTCTGTGAGTGGTTGTCTCACAATAATTACGACCATCACCTCAACGAGTCGATCTACGATCCTCTACGAGGTCGTAGACCCGTAGGATGTCTTCGATCGGACGGGACGGGAGAACACTCATGAATGTACTCTATAGCATCACAGGGTTGATCTCGCTCGCATTGCTCGTGTACCTGTTCGTGGCACTATTAAAACCGGAGAAATTCGAGTGACGACCAACGGAGTCATACAAATAATGTTCTATCTCGTTGTGCTCGTTGCGCTGGCGTATCCACTTGGCCTGTTCATGGCGCGGGTGTACAAGCATGAGCGTACCTTCCTCGATCCGGTGCTCGGCCCGGTGGAGCGACTTTTGTACAGACTCAGTGGCGTCAAGCCTGATGAGGAGATGGATTGGAAACAAAATGCAATTGCGATGCTCGTGTTCAACTTCTCAGGCATACTTGTCGTGTACGCTCTTCAACGTTTGCAGGGATTCTTGTTGCTGAACCCGCAAGGGTTCGGCGCAGTCGGTCCCGACTCATCATTCAACACGGCGGTGAGTTTCGGAACGAACACAAATTGGCAGGGGTACGGCGGCGAAACAACGATGAGCTATCTGACTCAAATGCTCGGTTTGACTGTGCAGAACTTTGTCTCAGCCGCCGGTGGCATGGCAGTGCTTGCACTCTTTATTCGCGGATTGGCCCGCCATTCGACCAATGCGTTGGGCAATTTCTGGGTCGATCTCACAAGGAGCACGCTCTACATCTTACTCCCGCTTGCGATTGTTGTGTCGCTTGTGCTCGTGTCGCAGGGAGTGGTACAGAATTTTTCTGGATACCGTACAGCCACGCTCGTTGAGGCAACCGCCGATGCGAACAATAAAAAAGTCACCGAACAAGTATTACCGATGGGTCCGGCTGCCTCGCAAATTGCGATCAAACAGCTCGGCACGAACGGCGGCGGATTCTTCAACGTGAACTCTTCACATCCGTACGAGAACCCGACACCGTTTTCAAACTTCGTCGAGATGCTGTCGATTCTGCTGATCGCGGGAGCGCTTTGCTTTACCTTCGGGAAAATGGTGAATGATATGCGGCAAGGCTGGGCGGTGTTCGCTGCGATGATGGTAATATTCCTGGTGTTGCTCGGAACAGCAGTGAACTTCGAGCAAGCTGGGAATTCTCGATTCACAAAATTGGGCATTGATCAGACTGCAAGCAGCGTACAGTCGGGCGGAAACATGGAAGGGAAAGAAGTCCGCTTTGGAATTGTGAACTCTGCCCTTTGGGCGACAGCAACAACAGCCGCGTCCAACGGTTCGGTGAACTCGATGCACGATTCGTACACGCCAATCGGCGGAGCCGTGATGCTCTTCATGATGCAGTTGGGTGAAGTTGTATTCGGAGGCGTCGGGTCAGGTTTATACGGCATGCTCGTGTTCGTGATTGTGGCGGTGTTCGTTGCGGGACTTCTTGTCGGGCGCACGCCGGAATACCTCGGACACAAAAT
>CAYJNF010000009.1:0-21372 GCA_964370915.1 uncultured Chitinophagales bacterium | reverse complement strand
TGATTATCCTTTTCATGCCCATCTTCAATCTTGACGGACATGAGCGCATCAGTCCCTACAACCGCATCAACCAGAACGGTCCGGAAGAAATGGGCTGGCGGACAACGGCGCAGAATTTCAATCTCAACCGCGATTACATGAAAGCCGACACACCGGAGATGAGGGCCATGCTTCGGCTGTTCGCCACGTGGCTTCCCGATCTGTACATTGACTGTCATGTGACCGACGGAATCGATTTTCAGTATGACATTACGTATGCGACGGAAACGCCGAAGAACCTCGACAGCCGCGTATTCGATTGGCTTCAGCACACATTGATTCCCCATTCGTTGCAGGAGGTCGAGAAGTCCGGGCACAAGATTTTCGATTATGTGTTTCCCCGCGAGGAAAATGATTTGAGCAAAGGACTCACATCCTCGGCCGGACCGCCGCGGTTCTCAACGGGATATGCCGCGATCCAGAACCGGCCCTGCATTCTCATCGAAACACATATGCTCAAGCCGTATCGCACACGCGTCGATGCAACCTATCATTTCTTGAGAGGGACGATTGAAGGCGTGAATGCCAGTAGTAAAGTGTTGCTCAAGGCGGTCAGGGATGCCGATCAGGCAACGATCGAAGCAGGCAAGATGGCGAACGCGACATTACCCGTGAAGTTCAAACTCTCTGAAAAGAGTGTTCCGAGAAAATTTCTCGCCATCGAATCGAAAGTGGAGTCAAGCAACATTTCGGGATCGAAGAAACGAATCTACACGGGCGAGCCACGGGAAATGACTGTTCCGTTCTTTGAAGATGTGCTGGTCGCGGACTCTGTGTTTGTTCCGTACGCCTACCTTGTGCCGCAGGAATGGAAATTCGTACCGGAGATTCTCCATGTGCATAACATCTCCTACGAATATCTAAGCAAGCCACTCACGCTTGACGTTGAGTCGTACAACTTTTCCGGCGTGACATTTCGTGCGCGTCCATATGAAGGGAGACAGGGAGCGACGTACTCATCCGAGCTGATCAAAGAGACACGAGCGTATCCGAAGGGGACATTGGTGGTAAGGACGAATCAGCGTGCGGCGAAGGTCGCCATGCACTTGCTTGAACCGAAGGCTCCCGATTCGTTTGTTGCATGGGGCTTCTTCAACGCTATCTTTGAGCAGAAGGAATATGCGGAATCGTATGTGATGGAGGAAATCGGGGCGCGCATGCTGGCAGAAGACGCCAACCTGAAGAGCGAGTTCCAGAATACCATCGCGTCGGACACGACATTTGCGAAGGATGCAGGTGCTCGCCTGAACTGGCTGTACCTCCATTCACAGTGGAACGATCCCTGGCTGAACAAGTATCCGGTTGGCCGGGTCGTGAATGAAACGGAAATGGCAAGGATTCGGGAGATCCTGGAGTGAGGCTAGAGGTGTAGCCGCGAACCCGGCGAAAGGAAAATCACCGCTCGACTAGTCATCGGCCATGACGCCAAGAAAAGACTTCGAAGTCGGCATGGAAACAACGGAATTTCATCTCTGTGACTCGGCGTCTTGCCTGCCTGCCGGTAGGCAGGGCGGTGAAGATATTTTCTCTGGGGTTTCGTCCATACCTCTGGAGACGTGCTAGTGCGTCGTTGCCAATGGTTTGAGATGCGAGGGGAGATCAAGCAGCTCATAGTAGATCTCTTCGATTTTTGCGACCTGCTTCCGTTGATCAAAGAACTCTTCCACGCGTCGGCGTCCGGCCTTTCCCATTCTCTCCATCAACTCGGCATTCGTGCCTAGCCGTGCAATGGCATCTGCCAGTTCTGCGGCGCTTCGCGGGTTGACGTAAATGCCGGTGACCCCATCCACCACTATGTCGAGCACGCCATCGCAGTTGGACGACACAACGGGGCGTTCCATTGCCATCGCCTCAATCAGGACAATGCCGAACGCTTCCGCATACGACGGCATCGCGAAGATGTCGAACGACGCCATCACGTCGGGGACGTCCTTCCTGAATCCTGAGAACCTCACGACGCTGTCCAGTTTTAGCGAGCGACACATATTGCGGATCCGCTGCTCGTATGCCTGTTCGCCGTGGCTCGCTTCTCCCACAATCAGGAATCGGATGTTATTGAATCTCTTATGGAGAATGCTTGCAGCTTCGACAAACTCCTCGTGCCCCTTGCCGTGCGTGAACCGCCCGACAAACCCGACGACAAGCGTGTCGTCAGCGAAACCGAATTCACGACGAACGCGATCGCGGCTGACCCGTGAGAGTGAAAACAATTCCGTATCAACGGCGTAGTGCATCGTCAAGACGCGGTCGATCGGTATCGGAGTTGTGTCGAGAACATTTTTATGAATGACATCGGAAACAGCAAACACGCGGTCAACATTCGCATACGTGAAGCGGTGGAAGAGGTCCTTCTTGTTGATTCGCGACCCCATGCTTTTGGTGAGGATGATGCGACAATGCTCACCCGAAAGCTTCACGGCCGGGACGATGGTGGCAATGTCTTTTGAATGGTGGCAGTGAATAATGTCAATGCCTTCGTTGCGAATAAAGCGGGCGAGCCGGGCGAGAGCGAGAGGGTGAAAATAGCCCGAGACGTTCATTTCAAACAGGTTCATTCCCGCGAGACGCGATTCAGTTTCAAGCCGGCTGCCGGGAGGGCATGCAATCCAGGTTCGGTGGGTACGATGATGCAACTGCCTGGTTAACTCAAGGGCCTGCAGTTCAAGACCGCCCCATGATGGCGAAAAGCACGTTTGGAGAATGTTCAGAGGCTGGTGGATCATGCACGTGTTGGAATCTTCTGGGGTAAAGGTATGCAAAACGCCGGCAATGCACAACGTCGCGTATTCTTGGAATTTCCCGAAAATGAAAACAACAATTGCCACTAAGACACTAAGTCATAGAGGATTCTTTGTTTTCTGTTTTGCGGAAACTTCAATTGCGTTTTGAAAAACTGTTCACTATGATATACGCATGAAATATCTGATTGTCTTTGCTGGCGGCGGTGTTGGGGCCGCCCTTCGGTATTGGATGCAAGGTGTCATCCATACATTTTCCGGGGCCGCATTTCCCTATGGAACCATGGTGGTGAATGTCCTTGGCTCATTTCTGATTGGCTTTCTAATGTCGGTGTTTGACGAGCGATTTGTTGTTCAGCCAATGCTGCGCGTCTTTCTCACCGTCGGGTTGCTTGGCGGGTTCACAACATTCTCGTCGTTTAGTTACGAGACCATGGCATTATTGCGCGACGGGAGTTACTCACTCGGACTGCTGAATGTTGCCGGAAGCGTCGGTCTGTGCCTTGCAGCTGCCTGGCTTGGACTGACGGTCGGCAAACTTTTGTAATCGTTGACCATCACTCGAGACACACATGAAACTTGAAGGCGAAGGAAAACTGCTCAGGGTTTTTCTCGGCGAGTCTGACAACGTCGACGGCAAGCCATTGTACGAGGCGCTCGTGGTGAGCGCAAAAAAACAAGGACTTGCCGGGACGACGGTCTTGCGCGGGATCGAAGGTTTCGGAGCTGCAAGCCGCATTCACACTGCCAAAATTCTCCGCCTCTCTGAGGACTTGCCGATTGTTGTGGAGATTGTGGATGCAGAAGAAAAAATCAAGGCGTTCATGCCTGTCGTTGATGAGCTGTTTCAGCGCAGCGGTTCAGGCGGACTGGTTACACTTGAACGAGCCGAGATTATTCGATACACACACGGAAAAGAGCGTTAGTGTTGCGGATCCGGGGTGCGCCAGCGGTGAATACGCGTAACGTGGATTGCCAACACACTTCCCGAATCCATTCTTTTGATGACGAGTTCACAGACGTCTCTTGTCAATCTGCCACTTGACTGCCCGCCAACTTATTCGAGCACGTCGATATTCTTTCGGTGACACATTTCTTTGAGAATCTTCGGCCAGACGGTAACGCTCACCTCGCCAAGATGCGCTTTCCGAAGCAACAACATTTGTGTCCGTGATTGTCCGATGCCGCCTCCGACGCTCAGGGGAAGTTCGCCATTGACGATCCCCTGATGATAGGGGAACTTCATGGAATCGAGCTGACCTGCCATCTCCAACTGGACCTTCAACGTTTCGGCGTTGACGCGGATGCCCATTGATGTGAGTTCGTGCCGTCGCTTCGTCACCGGATTCCACACAAGGATGTCGCCATTCAATCCGTGCATCGGACGTTTGTCTTTGGTGAGCGTCTCGGTCACCCAATCGTCGTAGTCGGCTGCACGATTCTCGTGCGGGTATCCATCCTTCAGCGGCCAGCCGATACCGATGATGAAGATTGCCGGATACTTTTGGAGGATTGCCGTCTCGCGCTGCTTGCGCGGCAAGTCAGGATACATGTCGAGTATATCTTCGGCGTGGAAGAATGTGAGTTCCTCGGGAAGATTCGGATACTTTGCAGTCTTGAGTTTGGGGAACTTGCGTTGCAGATGCCGTTCGGCGCCCTTCAACACACCCCAAATGTCCGACACGACGTTCTTCAGAAACTTCAGGTTGCGCTGCTTTGCGGTGATCACTTTTTCCCAATCCCACTGATCGACATACACACTGTGATCGTGATCGAGGAAGTAGTCTTTGCGCACGGCGCGCATATCGGTGCACAATCCTTCACCGGCTTTCATCTTGAACTGATTCAATGCGACTCTCTTCCATTTTGTTGCCGCCTGAACCACCTGGGCATCAATCGGATTCTTGTTGTAGTCGTTGTTGATGTGAAACTGAATCGGCGTGCGTGAGCCGTCGCGATCGAGCATGTCATTCACGCCGCTCTCGACGTCGACGATGAGAGGCACTTGCACCATAATCAAGTTAAGTGCTTTGCACAAATGATCTTCGATGTAGGCTTTCGCTTCATAGATCGCCATTTGTGTTTCTTTGGGGCCCAGAAGCGAGCGGTAATCCGATGGAAGAACTTTGTCGAGTTCATCATAGTCACCAATACCCGGTCCTGCGAGATCTGCTGTTTTGTCTGTCATAGATATGTGTTCCTGCATTGGTTCGATGGAGCTGTGAATTAATCCGGTGGCGATCAGTGCCACAGCGGGTAAAGCAAAATTGTATACAGATGTATGAGGTTCGGGCGTGAAGCAATGGCGGGTTCGTCGGTATGATAGTGCAGGGAGGATATCGGCGGGCCTGGGCTGTTGCCTCAAGCCGCGTGCGAAAAGAGATATGATAAAGAACAGAATGACGACATCATTTGAGGTGAAGTCGTGTGTTATAGAACTTCCCAGTTAGCGCAGCACGACCAGCTTTTTCACATCAACAAAACTTCCCGACTGAAGCCGGTAGAGATATGTTCCGCTCGCCACGTCACTTGCGTTCCAATGCACCGAGTATGTACCCGGGTGTTTCACCTCATTCATCAGCGTTGCGACTTCACGACCGAGCAAATCGTACACTCTCAATGACACGAATCCAGACACCGGAATCTGGAAGAGAATGCGGGTGGAGGGGTTAAATGGATTCGGGAAGTTCTGGTCCAATCTGAAGGATGACGGATTGCCCGAGGATGCAACACTGCTCGACGACGTGACGTCCTTGAGTATCCAATTGTCCGGATCAAGCTCAACACGTGTTGGCTGATGCGGCACGTGTACACCGAAGTACTGCGGATTTGTATTATTGAACAGAACCACAGTCGAGTCCCAGCCTGCTGCCGTGAATTTGAAATCTATCGGCATTGTGAAGAAGGATGGATTGGTAGTGCCCGTGGTCTGATTCAGGGAAATGTTGACACGAAAACCGCCATCAGTATCGGGAACCGCCTGCCATGAGTATGAGTACCGAGGGTACTTCTCTCCATAAATCCATTGATCGAAAAACCAATCGAGTTGCCGGGCAGACACGTCTTCACAGACATCCTTGAAATTCTCTGTCGTTGCAACGCCAAAGCGATAGCGCGAATCGGCAACGAAACTTCTGAGGGAACGGAAGAACAGCGAGTCGCCAATTACGTGGCGCAACATGTGGAGCGTGGAAAGTCCCTTTCTGTAGACAGTCGGTTGATCGAACAACTGCCGGATGTCAGTTGTGTCCGCCTTGTACACCGGGCCGACGGCCGTCTTTGCCGTTGCCATATCCGCAAGCACCCTGCCGCGGTAAGTAGCGACGCCGTACTTTCCTTCGGCGTACAACACCTCGGCGTACGATGCGAAGCCTTCATTGAGCCAGAGGTGCCGCCAGCTTGCACACGTGATGAGATCGCCAAACCACTGATGACCCAACTCGTGCGCGAGAACGTATTCTCCATAAGCATAACGAACGAGCGATGTCATGGTCTGATGTTCCATGGCGCCCCCGCGTCCGAACTCAGCGTGCCCGAACTTTTCATTGATGAATGGATACAAGCCGAACCGATCAGAAAAAATCTGAAGCATATCAATCACCTTCGACATGCTGTCACGGGCGTCGGCAAGATTCTCCGGCAGCACGTAGTTGATGACGGGCATCGAATCGGTTGGCGAGTAGCGAAACCAATCGGTGAATGTCGCGTAGTTCGTCAACGAGATGAACACGAGATACGTTGTGATGGGATAACGTTCGCTCCATTTGTATGTGTGCGTCGAATCGGAATTGCCGACAATGCCAAGAAGTTTTCCGTTCGATGCGACTTTGAAATCGTTCCGGCAGGTTACCCACACATCAACAGAATCAGCCTTGTCCATGGGATGATCTTTGCATGGCCACCAGTCTCGTGCACCGTACGGTTCGCTCAGCGTCCAGACCCAGGGCGTGTCCAGGTGGCCGCCGAATTCAAATGTGCCGAAACCCGTGCTGACCGGGGTACCGCGATAAAATATGTCCAGCACCACCATCTCGCCGTAACCGTAACTTCGGTTGAGTTGAATTGTGACGGCAGCAGGGTGCTGGACAAATTGCACTCGTGATCCGGCCATCGACACCGAATCAACGGTCAGTGTATTCATCATATCAAGTGAAACCGATGCAAGACCGGGCAAGAGACTTGTAGCCTTTACGGTGACTGTGCCCCGAAGATGATTTGGTGAAGTGGAAATGCGAAGGTCAAGCTTGTAGTAGGAGACATTGAAGTTGGTATCGGCGTTGAGGCTTGCCGAATGTGTTCGAAGATGTGTGGATGAGTATGCCTCCTGTTCCGCGAGGAGAAGTTTTTCATTCAGCCGTGTCATGAATTGAGCGTCAGCTCGCGGTACGAGGAACAGCAAAAGACTGCACCCTGCAATCACCCTCATCATATGACGTGGTTCAATAACAATGCGTGGATAGAAACTCACGTGAACGCAAGCGGGCCGACTCCGCTGGACGGAGCGGCCCGCCTGAGAAGGCTATGCTCGCTTGCTCAATGATACCACTTCACGCTGATCATGCCCGAGATAAACCTGTCTCGGTCGCGCGATTTTTTGTTCCGGATCAAGCAGCATTTCCTGCCACTGCGCAAGCCAGCCACTCATGCGCCCGATTGCGAAAAGAACAGGGAACATGTCCACGGGGAATTTCATTGCCTGATAGATTAATCCCGAGTAGAAGTCGACGTTCGGATACAGCTTTCTCTTCACAAAGTAGTCGTCTTCAAGCGCGATGCGCTCCAGTTCAAGTGCGATGTCGAGCTTCGGATTTCTTCCTGTCACCTCAAAGACTTGGTCGGCGAGGAGCTTGATAATTTTGGCTCGCGGGTCGTAGTTCTTGTAGATGCGATGTCCGAATCCCATGAGTTTGCCTTTTCCGTCCTTCACATCGCGAATAAACGCTGGAATCTTGTCCTTCGATCCAATCACATCGAGCATGTACAGCACTTCTGCATTTGCGCCGCCATGCAACGGACCATACAATGCGGCCGCCGCTCCTGCGGTAGCGCTGTACGGATCGACGTGCGAGCTGCCCACGCCGCGCATCGCGTTTGCACTGCAGTTTTGCTCGTGGTCTGCATGAAGAATGAAGAGGACATCAAGTGCCTTGGCAAGGATCGGATTCGGTTTGTACTTTGGCTCCGCGACTTTGAACATCATGCCGAGGAAATTCTCTGCGTAGTTCAGTTCGTTGTCGGGGTGGACATAGGGCATACCGATACTGTGCCGGTACGCGAACGCCGCGAGTGTTGGCACTTTGCCGATGAGCCGATAGATTGTTAGTAAACGCTCTTTGGGATCGTTGATATGTTTTGCTGTCGGATAGAATGTTGAGAGGGCCGCAAGCGTGCTCACCAGCATGCCCATCGGGTTTGCATCGTAATGAAATCCATCCATGAACTTCTTGATGTTCTCGTGCACGAACGTATGCGTGGTGATGTTGTTCGTCCAATCTTCCAGTTGAGTCTTGTTCGGCAACTCTCCGTGGATGAGGAGATACGCCACTTCGAGATACGAGCACCGCTCGGCGAGATCTTCAATTGGATAACCTCTGTAGCGAAGGATTCCTTTGTCGCCATCAATGAATGTGATCTTGCTTTTGCACGACGCAGTATTCATAAACGCGGGATCATAGGTCATGAGACCGAAATCGTCGCTGTTTACTTTGATCTGGCGCAGATCGAGCGCCTTGATCGTTCCATTGTCAATCGGAAGTTCGAACTGCTTGCCAGTGCGGTTGTCGGTGATGCTAATTGTCTCAACATTGTTGGCACCTTTGGTAGCCGGTGTTGCCATCGTAGTTGGTTCCATGACACGCTCCTTATTGAGTCAAAAAAAAAGTCAGTTGATTTTGAAGAGAGGAAGCTCGCAGGGTATCAGAAGAGAAGGAAGCAGAACTGGGAAGCGATTATCCGAAGAGACCGCCTCTCTCGAGGGTTTGAGAACGAACAAAGCTTCCATGCAAACGTATGAAGTTGGTTGACAAAAAACAAGGTGGAAATCGGCAATAGTAACCAAAAATGCGATTCAAGAAATGAGGGTTGTCTTCGAATATGCGCTCATAAATCAGATTGCCGGTGTTACTTTTCCCTTAAGTTGCCGAAGACCGAGAAAATGGTGCAATTTGAGTCATTCATGTAATCAGCATAAAAGGAAATATCAAAAAAAATCTGCTTGACAATCCGTTTTTATGTTATATATTGAACCAGCGAAGCGAATCGAGTACATCTCTTTGCAAACAGGTAAATTGAGAAGTGGGGCGGCTGGATTCACCTCGTGGTAAGAGCTGACTCTACTTGATTGTGATCCAGAGGATTATGGGCTGAGTTGAATCGGGTACGCGTTTCTGGTGAGATGGAGAAATCAACTCATCAATGATGAGTGAGTGCAGTTGGTTGAGGCGTTGATGTGCTGTGGTGGTGAGGGAACGCGTGCCCGATAACTATATCTTGGAGGACAATAAGCTCAGGGTGTCATCTTTCCCAAGAGCGATCTGATTGTACGTATTTACCAGTTCTTTCTGAAAATATACGGGGGAAGGAGGAGACGCCTTGGTACCGCGTCTCCTTGTCATTTATACGGGAGAATCTGTTTGAGGCAAGCGCCACTTTTTTGCAATGAGCTTCCCGGAAATGACGAGCAGAGCAATTGCAAACAACGAGGCGACAGATTTCCATGTCAGCGCGTCAGAGAGTGATGCCGCACCAATGGTTGCATGAACAGCGCTCGCGTAGACGTATGCTTTGACAGCTGTCGCCAATGCAGTAGCAACCAGGAATCGTGGCATCGGCACAGCAACCAATCCGGCACCATAGTTAATAAATCCATGCGGTGAACTCGGCACCACACGGATTGCAAAAAGGATTGAGAACGTGGAATGTTGAAAAAGTAACTTTGTCACCCGCTGATCACGAAATTGGTTAACCCACGGTCCGCCGACATAGCGCGCAGCGATGTATCCTGCTGCCGCTCCCAGCGTGCTTCCTGCAACCATGATGAGGGTTGACAGCAGCGGATCGTAAAGCAGCGGGACGACGAAATAAAAGATAGAGGCCGGCAGTGCAAATGCCCATGCGGCTCCCATGGAAATGATGAGAACAACTGCCGACCAGTTGTTCGCGCCAAGCGATCGGAAGAACTCAATCGTGGCGCGGTCCGACCAGAAAAAAAGATAGGTCGCAAAGCTGAGGGCAATGACAATACCGGCAATGACTGCTTTTCGTTTGGTTGACATCATGACAAGAGAGGCTTGAGGGCTGGCAGCACACTATTGCGGTGATTCACGAGGGATGACCTTTTTGGGCGAATGCTTGATGCGGGAGTGGATGAGATGAGATTGAAGATCGAACGGTTGTCTGGCGTTTGCATCGGTAAGACGTGTGTACGTGCCCGAGGAATCCAGTATGCGTGAACCAACAGTATCGCGCCATGCAGCAAAGAGCGTTTCGCGATTCACAAAGTCAGCCCAGACTTGGTCGTCGATGGGGAACATGAGTTCAACACGGCGATCAAGGTTGCGTCCCATTAAGTCTGCACTGCTGCAATAGATTTCGGGATGGCCATTATTGTAGAAATAGAATACTCTGCTATGTTCAAGAAAACGTCCTACAATGCTAATGACGCGAATGTTTTCGCTGATCCCTTTCACAGCGGGACGCAGGCAGCATATGCCGCGCACAATCAAGTCGACCTTCACGCCGGCCTTCGACGCTTCGTACAGGGTCTCGATTGTCTTGATATCCGTGAGGGCGTTCATCTTGAAATGAAGATGCGCAGGCCGCCCGTTGCGCGCATGTTCAGTTTCCCGCCCAATCAACTCCAGCAGTCGCTTGCGCAGGTTCACGGGTGCGACGATCAACTTCCGAAATTCTTCCTTGTTCGAAAACCCGGTCAGGAAATTGAAAACTTCCGATGCATCTTCTGCAATTTCTTCCTTGCAGGTGAAGTAACTGATGTCGGTGTAAATGCGTGCGGTGTCGGGATTGTAATTGCCCGTCCCGAGATGGACGTAACGGCGGAGGCCGTCGGATTCCTTACGCACAACAAGCGCGACCTTCGCGTGGGTTTTCAAGCCAACCAAACCATAGACGACATGAATGCCCGCGCGCTCAAGTTTCTTCGCCCACCCGATGTTGTTCTCTTCGTCGAACCGCGCCTTCAGCTCAACAAGGACGGCGACCTGCTTGCCACTTTCGGCAGCGTGAATGAGCAACGGCACCAGTGGAGACTCCTTGCCAATGCGATACAACGTTTGCTTAATGGCGAGAACGTTCGGGTCGGTCGCGGCAGCTTTGATAAACTGAACAACGGGCGTGAACGAGTCATACGGATGATGCAAAACAACATCACCGCGTTTGATGATATTGAAGATGTCCTCACTTTCCTCCTCTCCGAAAAGATTGGCGGGATGAAAAGGGGGATCTTTCAGTTCAGGCCGCGGGAGTTTGAGCAATTGCATGAGATGGTTCAAACCCAGCGGCGGCCGGATGTGGTACACATCGTCCTGCGTGATCTCAAGATTCTCGGCAAGAATATCAATAATGCGTTGAGGCATCGCATCTTCCACTTTGATTCGGACAACCGAACCGAAGCGTCGCATCTTGATCGATTCCTCAATCGAATGAATCAGATCCTCAGCCTCATCTTCCTGAATCTCAATGTCGGCATTGCGCGTAACCTCAAACGCATACGATTCTCTCACGGTCATGCCGGGGAAGAGCATGCCCAGATTCTCTTTGATAAGGTCTTCCAGCCAGACAAAGCGATGCGAAGGATGTTCGCCATTGGGAATTTCCACAAGGCGGGGAAACACGTCGGGCACTTTCACGCGGGCAAACCGCTCTTCTCCCTTCGGACTGCACACAACAACAGCAAGGCTGAGACTGAGATTCGAGATGTACGGGAACGGATGGCCGGGATCGAATGCCAGCGGCGTGAGGACGGGGAAAATCTCTTTCGCAAAAAAATCGGCAAGCTTCTTGTATTCGTCAGGGCTGGTGTCGCTCATCCGCAACAGTTGTATGTTCGCTGCTGCGAGTTTCGGATGCAGGTCGTTCCAAAACAAATCCGATTTCTCCTTCTGCATCAGCGAAACGCGCTTATGAATTTCTTTCAACTGCTGGGTGGGCACTTTTCCATCCGGCGAATACTCGATGACCTCGGCAAGGATTTGCTCTTTGATGGCAGCAACACGAATCATGAAAAACTCGTCAAGGTTTGAGCTGGTGATGGCTAGGAACTTTACGCGCTCCAATAACGGATGTCTTATGTCTTTGGCCTCATCGAGAACTCGTTGGTTGAATTCAAGCCAGCTGAGTTCACGATTGATGTATAGTGAAGGGTCAAGTGTCGATTGGCCGTGCAGGCCTTTGTCGGCAGGGGACGAGAGTTTCTTGCGACGGACTTTTGAATTGCGGGGCTTACGTTTGCCGGTTGTGGTTGGTCGGGTCCCATCGGCTCCGTTCCCCGATATCGGGTCGGAAGTTTTGCTGTCCTGGGTTGAAGTGTCGTCGTGTTGATCGATCATGTCAGCCGGGTAGACTCGATTGTCGTTCTCGTGAAATCGTGATTGCAATATGATACGGCAAGGCGGCACAGAAGGCAAGTCATGGTGGTGATGGAGCAGGACAATCGGGTATCTCCGACCAATTCAGTCCTTGTTGCTCTAGTTGAAGTTGCACATATTCTTTCATGAGGAAACGAAGGTGTTGGTCATAAATGGAAACGAAAACAGTGTGATGCTTATTATGTTCGAGGGTCTTCTTGGCACATAGAATCTTTCTGGTCTTCCTGTTCTTTGTTTCAATCACTGCCGCGGTGTCCGTGGGAGCGCGTGGTTTCAATTACTATTTGACCCCGGTTCCTCAGCGGCCGTTCCATCATGAGTACCTCTCCATGAAACCATCCGGCAACTACAGTCATGGCCTCGGCATTGTCGGCGCATCAATGATTATTGTCGGGGTTTCTACCTACTCCACTCGCAAACGAGTGAGGAGGCTGTGGAATATCGGCAAGCTTTCGCATTGGCTGGAGTTCCACATCTTCCTTTGTCTGCTCGGCCCGACACTGGTTGTGTATCATACGACGTTTAAAGCGGGAGGGATTGCCGCAATCAGCTTGTGGTGCATGCTCTCCGTCGCGGCAAGCGGCGTCATCGGACGATTCTTGTACATCCAAATTCCCCGGAATCTGAAAGGGAGTGAGCTCACTGAACAAGAGATCAATGGAGAGCTAGACAGCCTCAACAAGCAGCTCTCATCATCTCCACTTGGTATTCAGGTTGTCAAAAGCATCGACGAGAGCTTTGCGAGCGTCCCCAAGTCCGACGAACTGTTGAAAACGTTTGGTCTCCTTTTTCAGCTTCAATCCATCAAACGACATGTGAAACACTCTGTTCGTGAGATGATCAAGCGGAGTCATATGGATCCGGAACAAGGGCAGGTGTTCTTCAAGCTTGCCTCGGCGCGCACAGTGCTTATGCAGAAAACCGTTGTCTTGACGCAAGTGGGAAAACTTTTTTTCTACTGGCATGCCATTCACTTGCCGTTCACGGTTATCATGTTCGTCGCTCTGGCAGCACACGTGGCAGTGACGTTGTTACTTGGTTATCGCTGGATACTCTGATTAGGATTGAGAATGCCTGACACACTTCGCGGCTATATACTGGTGTCGATATTGACGGTTCTCGGGGTTTGCGGTTCGCAGAAGGGCCTGGCTCAGTTTTCTCCGGGAGACCTGTCACGGGCGCATGAGAAACTTGAAGGGATGAACAACTGCCTGGAGTGCCATGAAACAGGCAACGAGATCAGTGGAAAAAAATGTCAGACATGTCACCAGGAAATCATGTCGATGATCGGGAGTAGACACGGATTTCATTTCAGGAATGCATCGAAGCAGTGCATTGCGTGTCACAAGGAACATCTTGGCCGCGACGCGCAGACGATGCAGTTCGATAAGAACACCTTCGATCACGCGCAGACTGGCTTTCCCCGGCTCGGCAAACATGCAGCAATAAAGTGTGAAGATTGTCATGCGAAAAAGAACATCAAAGATGCCCAGGCGCTGAAGGTTGTTGACGCCAACGGCCGCAAGACGTTTCTCGGATTGCACCAATCGTGCGTGAGTTGTCACGCCGATCGGCACAATAATACAGTGGGGAAGGAATGTCAGACGTGTCATTCGGCGAAGGCGTGGTCGCCCGCGGAAATGTTTGACCATGGAAAAACGGACTACGCTCTTGTTGGCAAACATGCTCCAGTAGCGTGTAACAAATGCCACACTGACCTTGACCACAAGGAAAAGGGAAAACCGGTTCTGTTTGCTACCAAAGAATTTACCGATTGCACTCCATGCCATGTCTCGCCCCATTCGGACAAATTCGTGAAGCAGGAGTGCACTTCTTGCCACTCTCCGGAAGGATGGAACACACCGAGACAGAATGGAAAGTTCAATCATGATCAAACAGCGTTCAAACTTGTTGGACGCCATGCGGCAGTAACGTGCGAAAAATGCCACAAACCCAGTCCAAAAGGGGTTCCCGGAAGACGGCTGAAGTTGGCATACAATAGGTGCACAAATTGTCATGCGGATTATCACCAGGGCATGTTTGGTGCACGGTACGGCAACGATTGCGTTGCCTGTCATTCCCCGGCCGGATTTCGACCGTCGTCGTTTACGCTGGCAGCACACCGCGATTCCCGGTTTCCTTTGTCAGGCGCGCACGTGGCCATACCATGTGAGAAGTGCCATACGCGAAAAGAAGGTGTTCCGACCCTTATGCGTTTTGTGAATCTGCGTTGCGAAGCGTGCCACAAAGATAAGCACGGGGGACAGTTCGCGCGCGAAATGGTGGAGAAGAGCTGCGCTGCGTGTCATTCGGCGGAAGATTGGTTTCCGAGGTCATTCGATCATTCACGCACACAGTTTGCGCTATCGGGAAAACATGTTCAAACAAAGTGCGAGAAGTGCCACAAGGAAAAGAGTGTGAAAGGAGTAATGGTCGCACAATACAAAGGAGTGAGCACAAAGTGTGAATCATGCCACCAGGATGTTCATGTCGGTCAATTCGCCGTTCGCGCCGAAACGGATTGCGCACCGTGTCACCAACCGGAGGGGTGGAAGGTGTTGGTATTCGATCACAACAAACAGAGTGTGTTTGAGTTAAGCGGGGCGCACAAGCGGACGGAGTGTCGTCAATGTCATAAGGACGAGCGGAGAGGTGAAACCACATTTGTTCGCTTCAAGCCCGTTCCGACAAAATGCGAGTCTTGCCATGCGTGAGATGAGGACGGATTTATTCAAAGGAGTGGAGGCCATGACGAAGACCATGTTTTTCTTGCTGCATCATAGAACGGCAACGAGGTTTTCGCGGGAAGTTGCGTT
Source organism: uncultured Chitinophagales bacterium (assembly GCA_964370915.1). Lineage (GTDB taxonomy): Bacteria > Bacteroidota > Ignavibacteria > UBA10030 > UBA6906 > CAADGV01. The sequence goes on along the minus strand of CAYJNF010000009.1, from coordinate 6,174 downwards.
GTCGCTTTTGTGCGCGTCGGTAACAGCGATTATGCTGTGCATGACAACAATCGGCTATGCACAGGAATCTCCGCACGGGAAGGTCCGATTCGCGTGCGCAGCGTGTCACGTCACGGATACGTGGAAGATCAAAAAAGGCTCCGGCTTCAAACATGAGGTGACAGGATTTGTGTTAACAGGTCAACACGCGGCACTGCGATGCGAGTCGTGTCACGCAGGATTGAAATTCCAGAAAAGATCATCGGATTGCCTGTCGTGCCACACCAATGTGCACAAGAGCGAGCTTGGCGCAAACTGCCTTCGCTGCCACTCAACGCAATCGTGGAAGATTTCCGACATGGTACGGAAGCACGAGTCAACCCGATTCCCTTTGCTCGGACGACACGCATCGCTGAGTTGTCAAACCTGCCATGCGAATGCCTCCCAAAAACAATACGCGGGTACACCAATCGATTGCATTGGCTGTCATCGCAGCGACTACGTACAATCGAAGGCTCCCAATCACGCGGCAGCCGGGTTTTCAACGAACTGCGTTCAATGCCATAAGGTAACGGCATTGGTGTGGAGCAAAGGGTTCGACCACACACAGACCGCGTTTCCCCTCACGGGCGCGCATATGGCGGCACAGTGCGCGGCGTGCCATAAGAACCAGGTGTTCAAATCCACACCGAAGCAGTGCGTTGCCTGTCATCAAACCAATTACGCATTGACAACCAATCCGAATCACGCATCCGTGGGTTTCCCGACGGATTGCCAGACGTGCCACACCACAAATGCCTGGACCGGCGGGCGTTTTGATCATAGCACAAGTGGTTTTCCGCTGACCGGTGCGCATCAGACAGTGTCGTGCGCCCAGTGCCATAAGGACAATCAGTATTCCAGCACCCCGACGAACTGTGTGGATTGCCATCGTGCCAGATTTACGAGCGCGAACAACCCGAACCACGTGCAGGGGAATTTCAGCACCAACTGCGTGCAATGCCACACAACAGCGGGGTGGCGACCCGCATCGTTTGATCACGCCTCGACGCGGTTTGCGTTGACCGGCAGGCATGCAAGCGCGCAATGCCAGGCGTGTCATACAAACAACAACTACCAGCTTGCCTTCACCGATTGCTATCAGTGTCACCAGCAGCAGTTTGCCCAGCCAACTAATCCCAATCACGTTGCCGGAAACTTCGGCCACAACTGTGCACCGTGTCATACCACAACTGCCTGGAGGCCGTCGACATTCAATCACAGTGCAACGCGGTTCCCGCTCACAGGCAGGCACATCGGGAGGGCATGCAACGAGTGCCACGGCAACAATGTGTTTGCAAATCTGCCGAGCACGTGCTGGGATTGTCATGCGAGCAACTTCAATGCAACGCAGGATCCAAATCACGTGCAGCGAAATTTCAGTCATGATTGTACCCAATGCCACTCGACGAGCGGATGGGGGAATGCTGCATTCGATCACAACGCGACGAATTTCCCGTTGACCGGGCGGCACGCGACGGCACAATGCGCACAATGCCATGTCAACGGCAACTATCAGTTAAGCTATACGAATTGCTATCCATGTCACCAAACGCAATTTGCGCAACCGCAGAGTCCGAATCACGTGCTGGGCAACTTTAATCATGATTGCGCTCCGTGCCACACGAGTACGGCATGGCGCCCCTCGACGTTCAATCACGCGAACACAAACTACCCGCTCGTCGGTGCGCATCAGGCGCTGACATGCAATCGATGTCATGCAAGTAATCAGTATGCAAATCTGCCGCACACGTGCTGGGATTGTCATGCAACGACATTCAATGCCACAACAAATCCGAATCATCAACAGGGGCAATTCAGTCACGACTGCCTGACGTGCCATGCACAAACCTCGTGGCATCCCGCCACATTCAACCACTCGACAACGGGATTCGCGCTGACCGGTCGGCATGCAGCTATTCAGTGTCAGGATTGCCACGTGAGCGGAAATTATCAGCTGCAGTACACGGATTGCTATCCGTGCCATACGGCCGATTTCGCCCAGCCCCAGAATCCGAACCATGTGCTGGGTAACTTCCGGCATGATTGCGCTCCGTGCCATACAACCACGGCATGGAGGCCCACGACGTTCAGCCACAACAATACGCAGTTTCCTCTGGCTGGTGCTCATCAGGCCGTGTCGTGCAATCAGTGCCACACCAATAATCGATATACGAGCTTGCCGCACACGTGCTGGGATTGCCACGCAACGAATTTCAACGGCACGACAAACCCGAGTCACCAGCAGGGACAATTCAGTCATGATTGCTTGACCTGTCACACACAAGCGGCATGGTCGCCGGCGACGTTCAACCATTCATCAACAAACTTCCCGCTTACCGGAGCGCATGCAACCACGACATGCAATACGTGTCACACGAACGGCAACTATAACCTTACGTATCAGGATTGCTATCAATGCCACGCGACTGATTTTGCCCGTCCGACGAACCCGAACCATGTGACGGCACAATTCAGCCATAATTGCACAACGTGCCACTCAACAACAGCGTGGTTGCCTTCGACGTTCAATCATGACGCGCAGTATTTCAGAATCTATTCGGGAACGCACCGCAATCGGTGGACACAATGTTCGCAGTGCCATACAACGGGCAACTATGCGCAGTGGAGTTGCAATACGGCGTGTCATCGGAACGCGCACCGTCAGGGGGAAAACTGTTATGGTTGTCATCGGAACGAGTAAAAAACTATCATCGAAATAATGTTTCATTAATTTGTGGAAGAGCTGTGATGGGGAGAATAACTGTTGTGATGTTGGTGCTGCTTGCGATAGGTGCGCAGGCAAAACAGAAAATTGTGCGGGGGAAAATCACATTCATTTCGTCTGGAACAGTGTACTCAACACTGGGACGCGAACAAGGTGTGAAGGATTTTGCTCTCCTCTCGGTTCTTTCGGGGAAGGATACCGTTGCCGTGCTGAAGGTGATTGCGGTTAGCTCGAAAACCTCAGCGAGTGTCATCGTGAAATCAACGCGGCAGGTGGTTGTCGGGGACGAGGTGGTTTCGCGCGTGGAGGTGGAAGAACAACCACAGGTGAACGTGGACTCATCTGCATCCATCGCATCTCGAGTCACTGTAGACTCAACGGGCAAACCGAGGATTCGTCTGAAGTCGACCATCGTGAGCGAACCGGCGCTGGACCTTCAAGGGAGAGCCAGTGCGCAGTACTTTACTTCGATGTACGATAACTCGCAGTACAACATTTCCCAACCGGGGATTGTGCTGAATATGCGTGGCGCATTCCGCGACATCCCCGTGAAAATGGATATGTACGTGAATCTGAGAACGCTCTCGACGGGGGATCGAAGTCCGTTCTCACGGGGTTCCATCAACCAGTCGCGCATCTACGGGTTGTCGGTGAGCTATGACGATGGCGACAATGTCGTATCGGTGGGCCGCATTATTCCTGTCTTTGCGCCGTCCGTTGGCTACATCGACGGAGCGCTTCTCTCGAAGAGACTTGGCAACGTTGTCTTCGGCACCACATTCGGTTACCAGCCCGATTTCTCCCTGCGAGGCTTGGCGTCGGATTACAAGAAGCTTGCCTTGTTTGCCCAGTACTTGTCTCCCGATCGGCTGTCACTATCGGTGTCGACGGCATACGCCCGAACGTACTACCACTCACGACTTGACCGCGAAGCCGCCAGTGTGCTGGTCAATGCCTCGGTTGCGAACAGCGTGTACATCTATGCGAACACCGAAGTGGATCTCAGAAAAAAATCGGGAAGCGAATTCTTGCTGGATCCGCGCCTCACCAGCGCGTTTGTGAATATCAACTATCGGATAACAAATTCGTTCAGCGTTGGACTTGGCGCCGACGCATCGCGTCCATACTACAGCTTTGAATCGATCCGGATTGTTCCTGATTCCCTGCTTCCTGATGAACTTCGGTCGGGAGTCAGTGTGAGCCTCAGCTGGTATTTGCCGGGCGGGGTGTCGTTCTTCAACACCTACACGCCGCGCAATTCAAACGGCCAGCCGTTCGGCCAGGAGTATTCCAATTACTCATCCCTCAGTTTCAACGATCTGTTTTCGACCGGCGTCAATGTGCGCTCTAATATCAATCTCAGCGCCAATCCCTACACCAATTCAACAGGGTACGGTATGTCGCTGCAGAGAAATTTTGGACAACTCATTGATCTCACGTTCCGATTTCAACGGAGCGGGTACACCGTAAAGCAGACCGATCTGCGCAGTCAGAGCACAACGCTCGGCGCAGATATGATGGTGTTTTTCTCCAATGCACTAACGTTCATGGCATCCTATGACCGCCTGGACGGATTTGGGGTTACATCGAACTCGATCTTTGCCGAGTTCGGCGTCAGATTTTGAGATGGGGAACTTCATTCAGTAGTAGGTAGGAACGACGATGGAATCGCTCTATACGCTTCTCATCTTTGTGGTATTGTGCGCCCTCATTGTTTATCCGTATTGGAAAAAGAATGCGCGGCACAAACGCGACGCGACAGAAAAATTTGACAAAAGTCAGCGCATGGGTATTCAAGCTCCCATTACGCTCCATCCGCAATTTGATTTGACGAGTTGCATCGGTTGCGGAAGTTGTGTGAAGGTCTGTCCGGAACATGTGCTGGGAATGGCACGCGGCAAGCCGGCCATTATCAACGGACCAAAGTGCGTCGGCCACGGATTGTGCGTGGACGTGTGTCCGGTGGGAGGCATTTCACTTGGGTTTGGCACTCCGCGGCAAGGAATGGAGATTCCGCATTACGATGACAACTACGAGACCAACATCAAGGGGTTGTACATCATCGGCGAACTTGGTGGAATGGGACTCATCAAGAACGCTGTGTCGCAGGGTCTCAAGGCAATCGAGCATGTTGCTGCGACGCATCGTTCCAAACAGCTTGACGATTTGGATGTGCTGATCATCGGTGCAGGCCCTGCCGGTCTTGCCGCGTCTCTTGCGGCGCAAGCAAAGAACCTCCGCTATGCGGTGCTCGAGCAGGAAGAAGTGGGCGGCACCATATTGCACTATCCGCGGCAGAAGCTTGTGCTGACACAACCCGTCGAACTGCCGCTGTATGGCAAGTTGAAGTTCACCGAAGTTTCGAAAGAGACACTTCTCGGTGTCTGGCAGGACATTGTCGGACGGTTTCAACTCAACATTCTCACCGGACAAAAAGTCGATGCCATCCACAGTCTCAACGGTCACTTTCTTGTCAAAACTGCTTCGGCGGAATTCAGAACAGCCAACGTCCTGCTTGCGATTGGCCGTCGTGGCAGCCCCCGCAAGTTGGGCGTGACCGGCGAGAATCTCTCGAAAGTAATGTACCGGCTCATTGAGGCTGAATCGTACAAGCATAAGAACATCCTCGTCGTCGGTGGAGGGGACAGCGCGGTCGAGGCCGCAATCGGACTTGCCAATCAGGTGGGCAACGCCGTGACGGTCAGTTATCGGAAAGAGGAATTCGTCCGCCTGAAGGAAAAAAACGAGCGCAAGGTGAAGGAGTGTATTGAGTCGGGGAAGCTGAAGACGATCTTCAATTCCCAGGTCCTCGAAATCAAGCCCGATGTGGTTGTTGTGCAGGAGGCGGGGAAGATCGTCCACAGTGTCGCGAATGATTTCGTGTTTGTCTTTGCGGGAGGGGAACTTCCAACCGAGCTCTTGAAAAAGAGCGGCATCAAAATGCGCACTGCTGAAATCGAGTCGCAGGCCGTTGCAGCGTAACCGCAGTCAGGGGGCGATGGTTTTTCCCTTCTGCCAATACTCCAGCCATTCCCATAGTCGCAACATCATCGGTCGGGCGAGCATGGCGCCGCCGAATCCGAGGAACCGCTTGGTCACCATGTTCGATGGAGAAACTTTGAGCTTCTTCACCTTCGCAAAATCAATCGAGACGTTGTTGGCGTCGGCGAGACGCGCAATGTGCGCGCTGATGCGTTTTCCCGCTTCATTCGACCGTTGCTGAGGGCTTGCCGCGGTATCCTGTGCGCTTTCGGCGGCAAGGGAATCCACAAGTCGCCGGAGCATCTCTTCTGCCTCCATGGCTTCAACCCAAACCTTCATATCCTCTTGAACGTTTGCACGCTGGTTCAGTCCCATCCGCACTGCTTCCTGCGAGAGCAGCGAGGTTCCGGCGACTGTCATGATGGCCCTATTGAGGGCTTGAAAAA
>CAYJNF010000008.1:15457-21487 GCA_964370915.1 uncultured Chitinophagales bacterium | reverse complement strand
CAGGACTGATGGCGCGACGCTTCTACTACGAAAGCTGGCTTGCCGTCGCTGATCTTCAGGCAGGAAGACCGGCATCGGCGGGAATGTCACGCTCGCGATTCAATGTCGGTTCGGGCGTTGTGAAACCGCACTGGGATGTACTGCTCAGAAGGGATCTGTTGCTGTTTCTCCGTGAACCGAGCCAGTGGCTTCATTTGTTGCTCATGGTTGTCTTGTTGGGAATGTTCCTCATTTCACTCGCAACGTTGAAGCTGACCTTTGAGCATCCTGCGATGCAGGCAACCGCGTTCATGATCATCTTCATGTTCGACGGCTTCCTCATTGCGTCGATCGCGTTGCGGTTCGTTTTTCCCGTGGTGAGTCTTGAAGGGGATGCGTTTTGGTGCGTGCGGACATCGCCGATGCAGTTACGAAAACTCTATTTGTACAAGGTAATCATGGCATTCGTCAGCATCGGGGTTGTGGCTGAATTGTTGACAGTTGCTTCTGTGTATCTTTTCCGACACGACATGAGCCTCGCTCTGGTTTCCGCAGCGATCATCCTGTTTGTCACACTCACGCTGACCAGCCTGAATGTTGGGGCGGGGAGCTATTTTGCGATGTACAAAGAGCGAAATCCGATTCGCGTTGCTTCCTCGCAGGGAGCGTCACTCACGTTCCTTGCGAGCATGGTGTATCTCACCATCGTTGTTGCGGTGCTGCTCATTCCCCTCAATACGTATTTCAGCGGTAGTGACAACGCACGGGGGGTGAACTTCAGCTGGGCACTGATGCCTCTCGCCGTTGTGGCAGTTCTCTCCCTCATCATCTTTGCCATCTCAACCGAGGTCGGGTTGCGAGCGATGCGCGACGATCTTCATTCGTAACTGATCACGGCGAGTGAGTTGACGGAAGGAAGCGTGCACGTGATGTCATTTCGCATGAGTGAAAGGGAGTAACCTCAACGCCGGGCTTCTCCGGTATGCCAACTCATTCACTGTCCTCACCTTTCGGTGGAACAGAGTGCGGAAGCGGATGATGAGTATCCCGTGCTCCTTCGAGTAGAGTTCCAGTCCCGCGTCCATCCCTTCAGCAGTGCGCTCAACCTTCATCGCTGACATCCCCGGAAGGGTGATCGATTGGTGCCCGGTCCCGTTGGAGCCGACGTCGATTTGAACAACTTCGCCCTGTGCGTACTCGGGGAAGATTGTTACATGGTCGAATTCTTTGTTCTCGTTGGTGAGGATGCGATGTTTGCCATCGTATTGCAGTGACTCGACCGTTACCGGCGAGCCGGAATGCCGTCTGCTAAACTCGCGGCAGTAGGCTCTCCATTCAGTTTGAGGTATCTCTGTGGTGATCATGGCCCACCTTTTTGTCGTCAGCGAGAAGATCGCTGAGCGAACAAATCCCGACTAGACGTTTCTTGTGGTTCAAGACGACGAGCCGGTGAATCTTCCGGTCCATCATGATCGCTGCTGCATCAGAAATGTCCTGATCCTCGAAACAGTAGTACACGCGTTCACTCATCGTTTCGCGGACTGTTGTCTTGCGGGGATCGCGTCCTTCTGCAGTTGCTCTCACGGTAATATCGCGGTCGGTCAGCATCCCGACCAATTGATCATCCTCGCCAACGGGGAGAATGCCGACGTTGGACTGCCGCATTCTCTCGGCTGCTTCCTTGAGGGAAACATTTGGATTCACGAGTTCGACTTTGCGTGTCATTACATCATGGACTGTCACAGTACACTCCTTATTTTGATTGCCCACCTTTCCGTCCACGCAAAGTGTACAACGGTTCAGAGAAAACCACAATAATGTTATGTCTGTAATCTTTCGGCTACGGTGTTTTGCCGAGTGGTCTAGAGAAAACATATGACAGATCAGAGTCTACAGGCGGATTGAATTCTACTCTTTTTTTGCGTTTCTTCACGTCATGAACGAGCTGCAACTGCATACGCTTCTTGAGCAGGCTTCCCGATTTTGCGACGACGGGAAGCATCTGCACGCGATTCAGGTGCTGAATACGATTGTCCAACGGCGACCAACATGCGACAAGGCGTATATTCTACTTGCACAGGTGTACATGGAGATGGATCGCCTCGATCAGGCCGAGAAGATTCTGCTTCGCGGTTTTCACGAGAGCGGCAAGAATCTTGAATACGCGTTGTTGCTTGGCAATCTGCATTTGCAACAGAGCCACTTTGATGAAGCATTGCGCTATTTCCGAAGTTTGAAGCATCTCGACGTGCCCCAGATTCACCAAAGCATCGGACTCATCTATCTCAATCAAGGTAATCTCGAGCAAGCCGAACAAGAGCTGCGTCGCGCCGTTGTTGGTGGTCCGGACTTGCCAAGAATCCACGAGCTTCTTGCGGAAGTACTTTTGCGGCAGGAGAAAACCGGCGAAGCCGCCGGAATAATTGGGCATGCGTTGCGCCGCGATCCGTACAGCGGCTCGGCCCACAGGCTGATGGGAACGCTGCACGCGAAAAAACGAGAGTGGGCGAAAGCGTTTGAAGAGTTTGCCTATTCGGTGGATTGCGACCCTGATGATTTTGAGTTGTGGTATCTTGCCGCGATTTCTCTGGTTCAGATGGAGAAATTTTCCGAGGCTCGCAAATATCTTGAGCACGCCTACGAACGTAATCCACACGCTCGCGAAGTATTGGACACACTGGCATTCGTTCTCACTCGGTTGGGTGATCTTGAGCGGGTATCTGCACTGCACAAAACCTTCGAACAAGATTCTCCGGAACATGGCGCCCTTCCAATGGTTCATACTATCAACAACACCCCTTAACCACTAAGCTCTTTCTCGGTGCCTGTGATATCGTTTCTTATTCATTCGTCTAGAAATTCCGGGGGAAAGAACGCCACGAAGGCACGAAGGCACGAAGTTTCTCCTCGCCTGCGGCTGAGGGTGCTTCTGCTATGCCTTTCCCTTCTGACATCCGTCGCGTTTGCGCAAGTGCAATTCTCGACGCAGGCCGAGGAGGATTTCAACTCCGGGATGTCGTACTACAAGAAAGCCGAATACGCATCTGCAGCCGCGGCGTTTGGAAAAGTTGTACTGGTCAATCCCCCGAATCAGCGCACAACAGCGGCAATGGTGATGAAGGCAAAGGCAGAGCTTTATGGCGGCAACGCCGCTGAAGCCTCTCGGACGCTTGCATCCTTCCTCGCCACATATCCCCAAAGTAGTTATGTGCCTGATGCAGAATTCACGCTCGGACTCGTCAATTTGAAATTGAATGATTATGAGCAGGCAACCTCCGCGTTGTTGCGAGCCTTCCGCCTCGGTACGAAGGGCAATGTTGCCGCAACTCTTCAGGAAGAAATACTCGCGTCGCTCGATGAGACCATTAATTCGTACATCGATCAGGTGACATTGCGAAGGTTCATGACTCAGGCGGCGAACGAAAATGAAGAGCAGTATCTATTATTGAAACTTGCAGAAAAGCAAGTGGCACGCGGTGATTACACGACGGCAACAATGACGCTGCAGGAATTCCGGCAGAAGTTTCCCCGTCCACTATTTGCAGAACGGCTGACCGATCTTGAGGTGCAGATTCGCAAGCCGAAAGAACTGAAACTCGGTGTCCTTCTTCCCTTGATGAAGCACTTTGAACAGGGGGGAAGGGAGAAAGAGATTGGCGTGAGTTTGTTAGAGGGGATAGAGTTCGCTGTGCGCGAGTTCAACGCGGTTTCGCAACAGCATGTGACGTTGGAAGTGCGTGACAGTGATCGTGAGATTTCCGTCGGCGTAAGTGAGGCAAGAAAACTTGCCAGTGATCCCTCCATCCTTTGCATTATTGGTCCGGCCTTCTCATCCATGGCGCTTGCGGTTGCGCCTGTTGCCAACGAGTTTCATATTCCGCTCATCACACCAACTGCGAATGCGAACGGTATTGCCGCGACTGGTCCGTATGTATTCCAGGCGAATCCTGACCTTGAAACACGGGCGCGGGCGATGGCGCAATATGCGGTGAAGGACCTCAATCTCAAGAAGCTGGGCATTCTTTCGTCGAACGAACTGAGCAGCAAATCACTTGCTCAAACATTTGAGCGCGAAGCCCGGCGACAGGGTGCCGAGGTCATTGCCGTGGAGTACTATGACAAAGGAGTGTCCGACCTCGTACTGCAATTGACAAGCCTTCGGAAGAAAGCAAACGCGGCAGTCAACGATCCGCACATTGTCTTCTCTGAACGACTCCCCCGCAAAGAGATCGCCAAGCTGCAACAGTTGGGAATTGCTCAGCGTATGCTGGACACTCTCGTGGCGAAGCGGAGTATTGTGAACGCGAATGATCTGTTGGGAGAGAATGCCAGGTCATTGCTCGATGCGGTCGGCTTTCCGTACTCGAGTGGAAACCCGCGGGCAGACAGCGTGGGAATTCCACTGAACGTGATTCAGGGATTGTACTGTCCGATTGCATCGGCTGCCGAGATAGGCGTTATTTCGTCGCAACTGGCATACCACAACATTCAGACGAAAATTCTTGGCTCGGGTGAATGGAACAATCTCTCCGAGTTGAATGCGAATAGGATGTACTGCAAAAATGTCGTGTTTGAGTCGGACAGCTACATGGACATCAAAGAGCCGGCGTATCAGAGTTTTGCGAATCACTTCACCCAACAGTACAACAAAGTGCCCAACCGAAACACGATATACGGGTATGGCGTGACGAAAACGATTCTTGCCGTGATCAGGCAGGAGGCGACAACGCGCGAAAAACTGCGCGACGCCCTAAATGATGTTCGGGGATACGAAACAGTCCATTCCCGGATTTCGCTTGCGCCGCTACGCGTGAATTCGTGGCTCCACATTTTTGAATACTCTCAAGAAACGATTCGGCATATCAGACAGATCAACGTCGAATAACCTTCCCGGGGTTTCTTTCATGAGCAAAGACGACATTGCTTCATTGCACGAGCCCGCGCCACATCACGTAAAGATAAAAGATTGGCCTGCCGGTGAACGCCCGCGTGAAAAACTCCTGCAACGCGGTGTTCACGCCCTGAGTGATGCTGAGCTTCTTGCCATTCTGATCCGCGTCGGTTCCAGGAGATCAACGGCTCTCGATTTGGCGCGCAGCATCCTGTCGCAGGAAAAGAATCTTCGCGGCATTGCACGCAAAACGCCGCAAGAACTGATGCGGCTAAAGGGTATTGGACAGGCCAAGGCGGTGGAGTTGTTAACCGCGTTTGAGATTGGCCGGCGGGTTCAAGGAGAAACCCCTGGCGAAAAACTTGTCATTAGCTCACCTGACATTGTCGCCCGGTTCATGATCCCCCGTCTACGCGAGAAGCAGACTGAATCATTCTGGGTCATTTTGCTCGATTCGAAGAACGGCATGATGCACGAGGAGGCGTTGACGGTTGGGACCTTGAATGCGAGCCTGGTTCACCCGCGGGAGGTCTTCAAAGTTGCAATAGACCATGTTGCCGCGGCGGTGATTGTCGTTCATAACCATCCGAGCGGCAATCCCGAGCCAAGTTCCGAAGATGTGAGCGTTACCCGGCAGCTTGTGGATGCGGGCAAGATTATTGGCATTCCGGTTCATGATCATATCATTATCGCCGGCGACAGTTACACAAGTTTTGCTGAACGTGGTTTGCTGTAGTCGGCTCGGGGACGAGAAAATTCTTCGACGGTACATTGACATATGGGGGTATTTTGGTTATACTTTCTCAGAGATCGTAACCACCGTCTCAAAATAACCCATAACACCCAAATTTAGGAGGAGCACCATGCTGAGACAACATCGCAACATTGTGACTCTCGCACTCGCTCTCCTCTTTGCGCTTTCACTTGTCCTTGTCGGCTGCTCAAGCAAGCCTGATGCAGAGCAATTGAAGCAACTGAACGACCTAAAAGAGGAATATGCGGCACTTCAACGCGAGGTCGCATCCAAGGAGCAAGCGAAAGCACAAGCAGAGCGCGAGATCGCCGACAAGAATGCGAAGTTGAAGAAGTGCAACGACGATAAGCAGATCGTCAAACAGCGTCTTGGTCAATAACACTCATGAACAAAGGAGCGTGTCCTT
>CAYJNF010000008.1:9846-15447 GCA_964370915.1 uncultured Chitinophagales bacterium | reverse complement strand
TGTCCTATGAACTACAGAATTGCAATGCTCGCCGCGTCCCTGCTCATGATTGCGACCTTGGCTGTTGCGCAAGAAATGACAAAGGATGAATGGCAGCAGGAAGTCGGCCGGTATACCCAGCTTCGCAATGAAATGCAGGCAAAGGTACAACAGTTGACGAATGATGTAAGTGGTTTGCAAGCTCAATCCGCAAAACTTGACGGCGATGTCGTTACGTGCATGGATGAGTTGTACGCCATGGTTGGTTCCGACGCTCAGAAAGCGGCGGCATATCGTGCAGAGATTGAAGCAGCCGAGCAGAAAGCGGACGAACTTCTCCGCCTCTCTGACACCGAGCTTGCTACGCGCGGCACCGAGGTAGCGGAACTTGCCGCAAAGGTCAAGAGTCTGCGAGACGATAAGCTCTCGTTGATTCCTGATTTTTCAACTCGTCTGGATGCCCTCGATCAGAAGGTTGCCAGTCTGCAAAAAGCAGTGACCACGGAAAAGTTCTATACCGTCGGGCGGTGGAGCCAGACAGGCGATTGTTTGTGGAATATTTCGAAGAAGAAGGACATCTACAACAACGCTCATCAGTGGCCGAAGATCTGGGTTGGCAATAAAGACCAGATCCGGAATGCCGATATTATTCACCCCGGCCAGAAACTGAAGATCCCCGCTGCCGGCGATCTCACGAGCGAAGAGAAATCCGCAGCGCGCCGATACTACTCTGGCAAATCAGGCGGAGCGCAGTAACTATTTCTGCTTGATGGTACAAGGTTCAGCCCCCTTTCCTGCTTGAGCAGGGAAGGGGGTTTTGTGTTTGCACGAAGGCACCGCAACGTTCACAAGTGGAGACAAGAAATTTGATAGAAAAGAAAGTCCGTATCGAGGGCGTCGATGCAGTGGGTCTGCTCGGATTGAACGACGTGAACCTGCAGATTGTCGAGAATCGTTTCGACGCAAACATTTTTGTGCGCGGCGAGACGATCACGATTCGCGGCCAACAACAGGAAGTCGAGCTGATCGAGAAAGTCTTCAGAGAACTCATCTACATACTCAATAAGAATAGCAGCCTCACAACGAACGACGTTGAAACCGTCGTTGATCTTGTCACGGCGAACGGCGAACCTGCGCTGCCGAAATCCGTTACGTCGTCATTCACTCGCGAAGATCTCGATGCGGTGGTGTTGTACACGAAGAGCCAGATTATTCGGGCAAAGACGGCCGGGCAGCGCGAGTATCTGCAGGCGTTGAAGAAGAATGATATTGTGTTTGCCGTCGGCCCCGCGGGAACCGGCAAGACGTATCTCGCCGTCGCCCTCGCAGTGGCAAGTCTGAAGAATAACGAAATCACCAAAATTGTGCTCACGCGTCCGGCGGTGGAAGCGGGCGAGAGTTTGGGATTTCTTCCGGGTGATTTGAAAGAGAAAATCGATCCGTACCTGCGGCCTCTCTACGATGCGCTCGATGACATGATTCCCGGCGAGAAGCTGCGAACGTATCTGGAGAAACGGGTGATCGAGATTGCGCCGCTGGCCTACATGCGCGGCAGAACTCTCAATAACGCGTTCGTGATACTGGATGAAGCGCAGAATGCGTCGGCCATGCAGATGAAAATGTTCCTGACCCGGCTCGGGCCAAACTCACGTGCGATTGTCACCGGAGATGTCACGCAAATCGATCTGCCGAATCGATCATCGTCGGGTCTTGTGCAAATTCAGGAAGTGCTGAAGGGAGTGGAAGGGATCGCGTTCGTCTATTTCGACAGAAATGATGTCGTTCGTCATCGACTCGTGAAAGACATCATTGACGCCTACGACAAGTACCAGAATGGCGACAACAAGACTGAAGGGATCTGAGCGGCTTACAGTTTCTTCTTCTTTGCTTCATTCCAGAGGACATCCATTTCTTCGAGCGTTGAATCATGGATGTCCTTTCCTTTTCGTTTCAGTTCGCGCTCAATGTACTGAAATCGTTTGGTAAATTTTTCGACAGTCCTCCTCAGAGCCGTTTCCGGTTCCACGCCGATGAAACGCGCATAGTTCACCAAGGCAAACAGGTAGTCTCCAAATTCGTCTTCCTTCTTATCCGCCTTTTTCGACTTTAGCGCATGCTTGAGTTCTTCTCCTTCCTCGCGAACCTTCGCCCAAACATCGTCCTCCTTCTTCCAATCGAAACCAACTTTCGCTGCCCGCTCCTGAACACGAAGTGCCCGCTGCAATGCCGGAAGCTGTTTGGGAACTCCATCAAGCAATGACGTTCGGCCCTCCTTCATCTTGATGCGTTCCCAGTTGTGCTTCACCTCTTGAGCATTGGCAACCTGCTTCGCGCCGAACACATGAGGGTGGCGGCGAACGAGCTTGTCGGTGATTCCGCTAATCACCTCGTCGAGTGTGAAGGTCTTCTCCTGCTCAGCCATGGTTGCATGCATCGCTATGTGCAAAAGAAGATCACCGAGCTCTATTTTCAATTCATCAAGGTTATTGTCATCCAGCGCTTCAATGACTTCATACGTTTCTTCGATCAGACTGTGGCGAATTGATTGATGAGTTTGTTCGCGATCCCACGGGCACTCGGCGCGAAGGCGGCGGACAATGCGGACAAATTTCAGGAATTGTTGTGTCGGTACAGGTGGGTAGGGTTTCTTTTTCACGGATGCCTTTGTTGTTGCTTTCAAAATGTTGGAAAGCAACATAGAGAAAACGATGCAGAGTTGCAACGAATCGACGGGTTAGGTATATTCAACTCAAAGTACACTTCCAGTCCTCACATTCTTGACCTTTCCCGTGAAACTAAAATCCATTCTCCTGCTCGTCCTTATGATTGCGATTGGAGCATTTGCGGTGCGATACTATATGCAGCAACGTAAGGCAACGTTGGTCCTGCTGAACGGCATCATCTACACGCTGAACGATGCACAGCCTACGGTTGAAGCCATGGCAATACGGGACCGTGAAATAGCCGCCGTAGGTTCAACGGAGGAAATCCGTTCGCATTTTGAATCTGACAAGGTAATCGATTTGAAGGGGCAAGCAGTTTACCCGGGATTCACCGATGCGCATGCGCATCTCGAAGGCTTGGGTGCTTTGCTCGTGAATCTCAATCTCGCGGGAACGACTTCTGTCGAACAGATTCGCACGAAGGTTGCACAGTGGGCCGCGACTCTTCCGTCGGGCGCGTGGCTGCGCGGCCGCTCGTGGGACCAGAATGACTGGGCGGACACATCATTCCCGACGTATGCGATGTTGGATGATGTCGCAGGCGATCATCCCGCCTACCTCAAACGCATCGACGGCCACGCACTGTGGGTGAACAAGAAGGCGCTCGATCTTGCAGGCATCACCAACGCAACTGTGGCACCGCCCGGTGGAATGATAGTACGGGATCAAGCCGGAAACCCGACCGGCATTCTCGTGGACAATGCAATGGATCTCGTCGATTCCGTCATGCCCCCGCCATCTGTTGAAGAACGAACAACGGCGATCAATAAAGCCGTGCAGGAATGTCTGCGAGTAGGGTTGACGGAAGTGCATGACATGGGGGTCGACAGAGAACTCATCGACATCTATAAAAAATTGATCGAGGAAAACAGATTTCCGTTTCGCGTGTACGCCGTAATCGGGGGAACGGGAAGTGATTGGACCGAGTATCTCCGCACGGGTCCTGAGGTGGGTCAGCACGATGAGCGACTAACGGTGCGTGCTCTCAAACTCTACGCTGACGGGGCACTGGGTTCCCGCGGGGCAGCACTTATCGAACCGTACGCAGATGACTCGACTAATCGTGGACTCACACTAATGTCTGCCGATGCAATGCGAAAAGCTTCAACACAGGCACTCAGCAAGGGATTTCAAGTCTGTGTTCATGCCATCGGCGATCGGGCCAATCATATTGTGCTCAATGTTTTTGAAGATGTTCTCAAGGCGAATCGGGGGAAAGCGGACGACGTTCGTTTCCGGATTGAACACGCGCAGGTTCTCGATGAGAGCGACATCCAACGGTTTTCCAGGGCGAAGGTCATTCCATCAATGCAGCCGACGCATTGCACGTCCGACATGTATTGGGCAGAGGAACGATTGGGACCAATTCGCGTGAAGTTCGCTTATGCGTGGCGTTCATTGCTCAACACCGGCTGCATTATTCCAGGCGGGTCGGATTTTCCGGTTGAAAGCCCCGATCCGTTGCGCGGATTTTATTCGGCCATCACCCGTCAGGACGAAAGCAAGTGGCCCGACGGGGGCTGGTATCCCGACCAACGGATGACGCGGGAGGAAGCATTGAGGGCGTTCACGAGTTGGGCTGCGTTTGCAGCTTTTGAAGAACGCCGCCGCGGGACGATTGAAATTGGGAAGCTTGCCGACCTCGTGGTCCTCTCCAACGACATCATGAAGTGTGAAGTCACTGAAATACTCAAAGCCAAAGTGCTGTACACCATTGTCGGAGGAGACATTGTGTACTCTGCAGGGGAAGCGATGAGTGCACGATAGTCGATGAGAACCATGCAGGCAGGGGTTCAGAAAAAAAACTTCATTCTAAATTTTGTTGAAGGCTCGCTCTACAGCTCGTCAGGAGCGTTGATTTCGCCACAAACGGTCCTGCCCGCTCTCGTCGCCAAGCTTGGCGGAGGAAACATAGAAGTTGGGTTGGTGAGTGTGATCGCTTGGGTTGGCGTGTTCTTGCCGCAGATCTTTGCTTCACGATACGTTGAAGCGCATGCCTGGAAAAAACCGTGGGCGATCAGGTATGGTCTGGCGCAACGGATCGTTGTGCTGCTCTTTGCGTTGTGCCTGCTGCTGTTTGGTGTGCGCCGTCCGGAAACCGCGTTGTGGTTGTTCCTCCTGTTGTACGCTCTGAATCAGGTGCTGATTGGCGTGACCACGCCGGGCTGGTTTGAGATGTTCGCAAAGATGATTCCCACAAACCGACGGGGAAGACTTGTCGGCATCCGAAGCTCCATAGGTGGCGTGGGGGCATTTATCTTGAGTGTTGTGTTGACGTGGTTCCTTGCAGAGTTCTCCTTCCCCTTGAGTTTCGCCTTCGCGTTCTTTCTTGCCTTCCTGTTGCAAAGCGGATCCATCGTTATCCAATCATACCTGATTGAAGAAGAGCCAAGTCCGGTACTGCAACGAAAAGAGCTTTTTACCTATCTTCGCGAGTTGCCGCGGGTGCTTCGCGAAAATGTTCCCTTCAGAAATTTCCTGATTGCGACCGGCTTTCAAATATTGGCGACAATGCCGATTGGCTTCTACACAGTGTATGCACTTTCGCAATTTCGGGCGGACGAATCGGTCGTGGGAAAATTTACACTCGCAATTGTTGCGATTCAGGTCGCCACTTCCCTGCTCACAGGGTATCTCACGGATAAGCGAGGCAACAAGCTCACCCTCATAATCGCTGCTTCTGCGCTATTTTGTGCAAACCTCCTTGCGCTGTTCTCGCCGTCACTCGAATGGTTCACTCTTGTCTATATCTTCCTCGGCGTCAATCTCGGAACAGAAATTCTCGCACGCTACAACATCTCGATCGAATACGGTCCACCGGAACAGCGCGCCACATATGTCGGCCTCATGAACACAGTAATCGCCCCGCTGTACTTTGTTGGCATGCTCGGAGGAGTGA
>CAYJNF010000008.1:9252-9836 GCA_964370915.1 uncultured Chitinophagales bacterium | reverse complement strand
GTTCAAGGTTCAGGAACCCAGGACGCTGGCGGCGAAAACGTACCGGCCACACTAAACTGTTCTTGGCGCACACATAATCGGGGGAGTATGTATGCAGACAAAATCCAACGAAGTGAATATTCGGTTTGTTTCGAATTCGACCTCGCAGGCCTCAGCCACGGGTCATCAGATCCGTACGGTGACCGAGCGGCATGTCTGCGAGTGGTTGAACGCGAACGGGATTGTGCATCAACATGCGAGTGATGTCTTCATTGTGAAAGCGGCCGCCAATGGATCACCGCAGCTGTTTGTTCCCGATATCACGTTGAAGCGAAAGACGCGGGATGGGCGGTCGATTATCATTGAATCGTTGCACAGCTTTTCTCCCAAACGCGGCGGCATGAAAGCACTGCATGCATTTCATCGTCAATATCACGATCAGTTCTATATTGTACTTGTTGGCAAACGGACCACGCTCGAGAGTCTGCCGAAAGGAATCGCAGATGCGCGCAACGATCTGGAACATCTCGACGTGCTTTCCCGGAAGCTGGAGAAATTGATGTCTTAGCATGCTTTGCATTTCACACGGTCGGCGAGTATATTGC
>CAYJNF010000008.1:0-9242 GCA_964370915.1 uncultured Chitinophagales bacterium | reverse complement strand
GTATGCAACCAATAGCTGCTCCGCCTTCGGAAAAAAAACAATCCTGGACTGTTCTCACACTCATCGAATGGTCAGCCAAACACCTGCTCGAGCAGGGCTTCGATGAAGCACGCCTTCATGTCGAACTCCTTCTTGCTCACGTCCTCCAGTTTACTCGCCTGCAGCTCTACACCAATTTTGATCGACCTCTCACGCAAGACGAGCTTGCTCAATTCAAGACACTCTTCAAGCGCAGACTGGGGCGAGAGCCGCTGCAGTACATTCTTGGCACGACAGAGTTCATGGGTTTGCCGTTCGAAATCAATAGCAGTGTGCTCATCCCGCGACCCGAAACGGAATTGCTGGTAGAGAACGCTCTTGAGGCGATCAAAACGTTGGGACGTGAATCACCTCTCGTCCTCGACGTCGGGACGGGATCGGGAGATGTTGCCGTTGCACTTGCGCGGCTTGCGGTGGGGTCACGCGTCATATCGATTGACATCAGCGAGGCGGCGCTCGATGTTGCCCGACGCAACGCGCAGACCAATGACACGGTGGTTGAGTTCATCAAGGTTGATATGATGACCAACTTCCTGCCGGAAATGAGTTTTGATTTGATCGTTTCGAATCCACCCTACATCTCCCTTGCGGAATTTGCGTCGTTGCAGCCTGAAGTGCGTGACTTCGAGCCGCGCATCGCCACAACCGATGAAGGTGATGGCTACAAGTTCATTCGGCGGTTGATTGAACTTGCTGCGCTCAAACTTCAGCCTGGAGGCCTGATTCTTTTCGAGATGGCGTATAACCAGTCGGACACCGCAAGACAACTGGCTGTCGCAGCCGGTTTGCGCGATGTGCAGACGTTTGCCGACATGGGCGGCATTCCACGAGTTCTTTCTGCGAGAAAATAAATGCGAGCCGTCGTCCAGCGTGTGAGTGAAGGGAGCGTGACGATCGATGGCAAGGTGTGTGCGAGCATCGGCAGGGGATACGTTATTCTGCTTGGCATCAAGACCGGAGACTCAAAAGAGGCGGCACTGTTTCTTGCCGACAAATGCGCAAACCTGCGGGTATTTGAGGATGCGGATGAGAAAATGAATCTGAGCCTCAAGGATGTCGACGGAAACGTTATTGTCGTTTCGCAATTCACACTCTACGGCGATGCGCAAAAAGGGAATCGTCCGAGCTTTATCGATGCAGCTCGTCCTGACGAAGCTGAGCCGCTCTACAATGCGTTCGTTGATCGAATGAGATCGCTGCTTGGAAATGAGAAAGTTGGTGTCGGGGTGTTTCGTGCCATGATGGAAGTGAAGATCGTGAATGATGGTCCGGTGACGATACTCATCGATAGCAAATGAGTTCGCATCTCGCGTGCGGGAATACAAAACGGAATCGGTATGCATGTCCTGATGCTTTTTCTTGATGGCGTCGGAATTGGCGCTGACGATCCTTCACTCAATCCATTTTTCTGCTCGTCCCTTCCGGCGCTCCGCTCGTTGTTCCATGGCGAACTCCCTTCGCTGAACACGTCTGCATTACAGAACAGCACAGCGTCTTTGATTTCGGTGGATGCAACACTTGGCGTGGAGGGCCTTCCGCAAAGCGGAACCGGGCAGACTGCCTTGTTCACTGGTGTGAACGCACCGCAACTCATTGGCAAACATTTTGGCCCCTATCCGTATTCGACCCTCCGACCGGTGATCAAAGAGAAGAACATCTTTCGTCAGTTGAAGGATTCCGGCCGCTCAGTCTACTTTGCAAACGCGTATCCTCAACGGTTCTTCGACTACTTCGAGCAACGGCAATCAAGGCTTACGGTAACCACGTTATCGTGCAGTTTTGTCGATATGCCGTTGCACACCGCCGAAGTTCTCGAACAGGGCCGTGCGCTTTCTGCAGACATCACCAATGCTGCATGGCCACGCATGGGGTATGAACACATTGCCCCGATCGATCCGGCAGAAGCGGGTGCAAGGCTCGTTCGTCTTTCGGAAGAATTTGATTTTGTGCTGTTCGAATACTGGCGGACGGACAAAGCCGGTCACTCCGAAAAGATGTCGGACGCGGTCGACTCACTCGTCTTGTTCGACAATCTGTTGTACGGCATTCTCGAGACCATCGATCTTCAAAAAACACTTCTCGTCATTACGAGCGATCACGGCAATATCGAAGACATGTCGACGAAAGTTCATACTCGCAATCCCGTACCTGCAATTCTCTACGGCCGCCGTCATCAAGAAGTAGCAGAGGCGATGTCGCGGCAGCCGGATCTTACTGTTATTACACCAACGCTGTGCAGGTTTATCTCCGAACCAAACTAACACGAGTCGTCCCTATTCTCATTTTGCCGGCTTGCAGGGATGAAACAGTTTTCGATACATAAGATTCCATCACTTCTCCTGGCCGCTCTTTTTGCTTGCGGCATTCTAGCGGGGAATCACCTGCGCCTGCCGGCTGAAGTTTTGCTCGTTCTTTCAACCGCTGTCTTTTCCGCCAGCCTCTTCATGTTCTTGCGCGGCAGATCTGACAAACATCCCAACCTCCTTCTTACCGTGAGTCTCTCGGTTCTCATCGTCACAATGGGGGCGGTGAAGATTTCGGTTGATTCAGATTCTCAGGCCGGACTTGGTTCGGACAAGAACAAATCGACTACTGTGATTGGACGGGTGCAAGACGCAGTTTCCACCTTTGAGAACAAGACGCGCTTTCTTCTCCGGCTCGAACAGGTTCCAGATTTGGGAACCGCTCTTCCTGAGCGCGCTCTTGTCTTCGTCACCGTTGTTCGTCAACGCAGGGACTCGACCGGACTCACTCTTGCTCATGGTTGTCTTGTGAATCTCAAGGGAGAATTGTATCGCCCCTCCGAAGAACGAAATCCCGGCGAGTTTAACTCACGCGTGTACTACGAGGCACAAGGGATACGATTCCTGATGCGAGTCCGCGGCCACAGCCGCGTTACGGTCATCGATCCACACTATCGCATCACAGCCTACGATGGGCTGATGCGACACGTCATCCTCCCTGTTCGATCATACATACTCGACTTGATTGATCAAACGATCGGGGACGGAGAGGGAGAATTATTGAAAGGATTGCTGATTGGCGAGAGGGCAGGCATTCCCTATGCGACACGCGTGGCGTTTACGAATTCGGGCATCTCGCATGTCCTCGCGGTTTCAGGCTCGAACGTCATTGTTGTCGTCGGCTTCTTCATGACGCTTTGTAGCCTGCTTCACTTCAGTCGCACAATCAGAATCGTTCTGGTCTGCGTCGCTGTAGTGTGTTACATGCTGCTCACGGGAAGCCAGCCACCGATTGTGCGCGCAACAGTCATGACGATTGTTGTTCTGGTTGGCAAACTGCTTGGCGAGCGCACAACGGCATTCAATTCCCTTGGTGTGGCGGCATTGCTCATCCTCATCTATGATGCACGACAGTTATTTGATGTGGGATTTCAGCTTTCGTTTGCCGCGGTGTTTTCCATTATCTACCTCTATCCAATTGCAAATTCCTGGATTTCAAAACTGTCCGGAGACGCACTGTGGCGACGCGCTGCAATGGGAATTCTCCGTGTATGTGCTGTCTCCCTCGTCGCCACGCTCGGCACATTACCGTTGACAGCAGTATACTTTGGCCGGGTCTCCGTCGTGGGAATCATTACCAACATCTTCATCATTCCGCTTGTTGCGGGGAGCGTTACGCTGGGATTTGTTTCCTCACTCGTCGGATGGTGTAGTCTGTGGGTTGCAGGTGTGTTCAGCGCGGCCAATCAACAACTGCTGATGGCCTCGCTGTACATCGCAAAGTTGAGTGGCAGTCGGTCATGGGCATATCTCGATACGCTGAGGTTCAGTCCAATCTACTCGCTGCCATTCTATCTGGCGTTGGCGCTTGTCTTTCACTTCAACGTGAGACCCGTTGCCAGAAAGTTGTTGATCTTGCTCATCGTTGCATTCAATATCGCTGCCTTCACGCCATCACCCGGATTGGATGAGCGGAGCGACGGGTTGCTCAGGGTGAGCTTCATCGACGTTGGACAGGGGGACGCCGCGTTCATCGAATTTCCGGACGGCAAAACCATGTTGATCGATGCCGGAATGCGAAATGCAGAGTACGATACCGGCGAACGGAATGTTGTGCCGTTCCTGAAACGCAGGGGAATATCAACTCTGAATTATGTTCTCGCATCTCATCCCGATGGGGACCACATCGGCGGGATGCCGGCGGTATTGCGCGAGTGTGTTGTAGGGGAGGTGATTGAAAGTGGGCAGTCTTCAACCGATCCGGTGTATGACGACTATCGAAGAGCTGTTCGTACTGAAGGATGCAGCAGTTGTGTTGCCCGTGCCGACAGCTTTATGATGTCTGTAGGAGGAGTCAGAGTGTATGCACTTCACCCTCAACGAATAGTGCCCTTCGGAGACACAACGAACGGCGCGCTGAATCTGAACAACATGTCGGTGGTGCTGAAACTGTGCTATGGTGAGACCTCGTTTCTTTTTGCCGGCGATGCAGAGAGGGAGGCGGAGGGAGAAATGCTTTCGCGGTACGGACGATTTCTGCACTCGACTGTTTTGAAGGTGGGTCATCATGGGAGCAGAACAAGTTCATCCGACGAATTTGCAAGGACCGTGCGACCGCAATTCGCCGTTGTTTCCGTCGGGCTGCACAACAAGTTTGGTCATCCATCAGACGAGGTCATGGAACGACTGCGCTCGTTGGACGTTGAGGTCCTGCGCACTGACGAGGAGGGTGCAATTATTTTCCAGAGTGATGGCACGACTGTGAATCGTGTCGAGTGGAGGTGAATGACAATGCTGTGTGGGCGCCTGTTCCATGGCGCTGAGGGCATGCTCGCTTGCTTCTCGCTGCAGTCTTGTTTATTATTTCTTTGCACCATTTCAACAACTGACCAACAACAATGACTATCCCATCTGAAACAATCAATATCAAACTTGAAAAAGCCCGCTGGGAAGAAGAGAAGGTGAAACCCATCGTTGAGAGGTTCGGCGAGAGGCGAAAGGATTTCAAGACGGACTCGGACATCGAAATCGAACGGCTGTACACCCAGGATGAGTGCGATGAGACTGTGAGCCTTGCTTTTCCGGGCGAGTATCCGTTTACGCGTGGCGTCTATCCGACGATGTACCGCGGCAAATTCTGGACGATGCGCCAGTATGCGGGGTTCGGAACGGCAGAGGAATCGAATCAACGCTATCGCTATTTGCTGGGGCAGGGAACCACCGGGCTTTCCGTTGCATTCGATCTGCCGACCCAAATTGGCTACGACTCGGACGACAAACTCGCGGAAGGCGAAGTGGGCAAAGTCGGCGTCGCCATCGACACGCTGGCCGATATGGAAATCGCATTTGACGGCATTCCGCTGGAAAAGGTGACGACGTCGATGACCATCAACGCGACGGCATCGACCCTCTTGTGCATGTACGTCGCTCTCGCAAAGAAGCAGGGTGCCGATCTGAAAAAAATCTCCGGCACAATTCAAAACGACATTCTGAAAGAGTACATTGCCCGCGGCACGCACATCTACCCGCCGGCGCCATCCATGCGGTTGGTGACCGACATTTTCCAGTGGTGCAGCGAAAACGTTCCGCGGTGGAATACAATTTCCATCAGCGGCTACCACATTCGCGAGGCCGGGTCAACTGCTGTACAGGAAGTGGCATTCACACTCGCCAATGGCATTGCCTATGTCCAGGCTGCAATCGACGCAGGTCTCGACGTCGACAAATTCGGATCGCAGCTTTCGTTTTTCTTCAATGCGCACAACAATTTCTTTGAAGAGATTGCCAAGTTCCGTGCCGCACGGAAAATCTGGGCAACGATCATGAAAGAGCGGTTTGGTGCGAAGAATGAGGAGACGATGAAACTCCGCTTCCACGCGCAAACCGGAGGCGCAACACTGACAGCCCAGCAGATTGATAACAACATTGTTCGCGTGACCATGCAGGCCCTCGCAGCAGTTCTCGGCGGCTGTCAATCGCTGCACACAAACAGTCGCGATGAAGCTCTTGCGCTGCCCACCGAGACCTCGGCGCGCACTGCGCTGCGAACGCAACAGGTGATTGCGTATGAATCGGGCGTGACAGATACCATTGACCCGGTGGGCGGCTCGTACTTTGTCGAATCTCTGACAAAGGAAATCGAAGCGAAGGCGTGGGAGCTGATCGGCAAGATCGATGAACTTGGCGGCTCCGTGCAGGCCATCGAACAACGATTCTTCCAGACGGAGATTGCCAGGAGCGCATACAAGTATCAGCTGGCGATTGAACACAAAGACAAAGTAATCATCGGCGTCAACGATTTTGTCGTCCAGGAAAACCCCGAAGTTGAGATTCTCAGGATTGATGAGAGTGTGGCAAAGCGGCAGATCGAGAGGTTGGATCGGGTACGATCGACCCGCAACAATGCTGATGTAGCTGCCGCGCTCAACGATCTTCGTGCGGCCGCAAGTTCGACACAGAACCTTATTCCGTTTATTTTGAAATCTGTTGAGGCATACGCTTCCGTTGGAGAGATCTCCAATGTGTTGCGTGGTGTGTGGGGAGAATATCGCGAGTAATCCGGTCAAGACAGATTTCTCACACAGGAAGGTGAGAAGATGCCCCTTACGAAAGCAAAGCTGAAATCGCTCAGGGAACTTACGCATAAGAAGTACCGCGACGAACAGAGGAAATTCCTCGTCGAGGGTTTGCGATTTGTGCATGAGGCTGCAAGTTCTGATTTCCAGATTCTGGAAGCGTACTACACCGCTGACCTTGAAGAGCAGAATAGCGGCAGAAATTTGCTTCAAGCGCTAAGGAAGAAGACCAGAGAACTCCATCAGATTTCCATGCGCGAGATTGAGGCAATCTCGGAGACTGTGACCGTGCAAGGAATCGTTGCGGTGGTGGAGCAGAAGCAGTTTTCCGCGGAGGCGATGTTGAAATGTCCGGACGGGCAATCGACACTCGTTGCGTTCGATGGGGTCTCCGATCCGGGAAATGTAGGCTCGATGGTGAGAACATGTGATTGGTTCGGTGTGAACGGAATTCTGATCGGCCGAAATTCCGTGGAGCTGTACAATCCTAAAGTGCTTCGGGCCACCATGGGGGGCGTGTTTCATCTGCCCATTGTGGACAGCGTTGATCTTCTCTCGATCATCTCCAAGGCAAAATCCCTTTGCTACAAGGTGTACGTGACCGATCTTCACGGTGAAACACACTTTGACCATGTCACGTTCGACAGTAAGTCACTGATCGTTTTTGGTAACGAAGCCTGGGGAGTGTCCGATCAGATCAAGCAGCTTGCCGATGTTCGGCTCGTCATCCGGCGCTATGGCGCGGGCGAGTCATTGAATGTCGGCGTCTCGTGCGGCATTGTTCTGTCACATCTTCATCGATTGTATACGTAGAGGAAGTAAACGACGTCAGATTGTTGTTCGTCCGGTCGATTGTAGGCCGGACTTTTTTATGTGGAGATTTATCTGTAATGTCCAGTCGAACGAGAGAAGGGAAGAATCAGATTACGCTGGCGCGCGCCATCTCAAAACTCGGCGCAGCATCGCGATCTCAGGCGATTCTCTTGATAACGAGCGGCAAAGTTAAAGTCGAAGGTCGCACAGTTCGCTCACCCAACCTGTGGATCGATCCGAAGGGAGAGAAAATTGAGGTCGAGGGGGAGATGATTCATGGCGAGCGAAAGGTGTATCTGGCGCTGAACAAACCCGCTGGTGTCGTCACAACGCGTTCCGATGAGCTTGGGAGAAAGACCATCTACGATTGTATTCCAAAAGATCTTCCGTGGGTGTTTCCGGTGGGAAGGTTGGACAAAGACACATCGGGCTTGATCATTCTGACGAATGACACACGCTTCGGTGAGCGAATTACAAGTCCTCACTATATGCTCGCCAAAAAATATGAAGTAGTGCTCGCCACGCCCCTGAAGCCGACCGATCGAGCGAAGCTTGAGTTGCCCATGGCTCTCGAAGATGGAACAGCACTACAGCCGGCAACAGTTGAAGTGCAAAGCGAAAGCCTGAAATATCTTGTCACGATTCATGAGGGGAAGAACAGGCAGGTGCGGAGAATGTTTGAATACTTTGGGTATGATGTGACGGCACTGAAACGTTTGAGTATTGGGCATATTGAGCTTGGTTCGCTGAAAGAAGGAGAACACAGAAAGCTTACACGAGAAGAAATTGCGTCGGTGTGATGACGCAGTTCTATTGCTAATCAGAGCACCTTTGTGTAATTTGTCTCGGCTTTTCAAAACACAAATCGTTTTCACTTACTCGGGGGTTCCTCTTGAGCGTCTTAGTCGTCGGTTCAGTTGCACTTGATTCGATTGAAACACCTTTCGGTTCGGCAAAAAGTGCGTTGGGTGGTTCGGCGACGTACATCTCTGCCGCGGCAAGTTACTTCACGGCCCCGATTCGACTTGTGGGCGTTGTCGGCGGCGACTTCCCAAAGTCCGGAATCGATTTCCTGGAATCGCGTGGCGTCGATCTGGAAGGACTCGAGGTGATCAAGGATGGGAAGACGTTCCATTGGTCGGGCAAATACCACTATGACCTGAACAATCGCGATACACTCGCGACACACCTCAACGTCTTTGAGAAGTTCGATCCGAAGATTCCCGACAAATACAAGAAAAGCACGTACGTGTGCCTCGGCAATATTGATCCGGTGTTGCAGCGTCGCGTGCTGGAGCAAATCGACAGACCCCGGCTTGTCATTTGCGACACGATGAACTTCTGGATTGAGGGGAAGAATGCTGAACTCCGCGAGACGCTGAAGAACATCGATGTCGTTATTCTCAATGATTCGGAAGCAAGGCTGCTTTCGAAGGAGCCTAATCTCATCAAGTCTGCCCGCGTCATTCGCACCATGGGACCGAAGATTGTGATTATCAAGAAGGGCGAGCACGGTGCGCTGCTGATCACCGAACAGACTGTGTTCTCCGCCCCCGCGTATCCAATGGAGAATATCTTTGATCCGACTGGAGCAGGCGATACGTTTGCCGGCGGTTTTGTTGGCTGGCTGGGCAAGACGGATGACCTGTCTGAGGAGAATCTCAAGCGCGCGGTCATTTACGGCAGCGCGATGGCATCGTTCTGCGTTGAGAAATTCAGTGTCGATGGTTTGGCAGATCTCACCCACTTGCAGATTCAGGATCGGTTCCGGGCGTTCCGCGAACTTTCCCGATTCGACGAAGACTAATTTGAATACGTGAGCTGATATGGTTTCCCTCGAATGGCGCGATGG
>CAYJNF010000007.1:0-22003 GCA_964370915.1 uncultured Chitinophagales bacterium | reverse complement strand
TTGCCGTGGTGATGTTCGTTCGTCAAGTCTGGTTTGGATTGGGAGTGACGGGAATGAATCAGCCTATCACATGGGGATTTTACATTGTGAATTTTGTTTTCTTTATCGGCATCAGCCACGCGGGAACGCTCATCTCCGCCATCTTACGGCTGTCCAAAGCTGAGTGGCGCCGGCCGATTACACGCATGGCTGAGGTCATCACTGCAATAGTTCTTGCCATCGGCGGACTTCACCCCGTCATTGATTTAGGACGTCCCGATCGCGTACTCAATGTGTTCACTTCCGGGCGGCTCCAGTCCCCGCTACTGTGGGACGTTGTCAGCATCAGCGCGTACTTCACTGCAAGCACAGTGTATCTCTACATTCCACTCATCCCCGATATCGCGATTTTGCGGGACCGCGGCGCAAAACCGCAATGGCTCTACAAGTTCCTTGCATGGAATTGGCAAGGAACGCCGCATCAACAGAAAGTTCTTGAGCGAGCAATCACCATCTTAATGGTGATGGTGATTCCGATTGCAGTCTCCGTCCACACGGTCATCTCTTTTATTTTTTCGATGACGCTTCAACCGGGATGGCACAGCACAATCTTCGGTCCTTACTTCGTTGTCGGTGCAATCTTCTCCGGCATTGCCGCACTGCTCATCGTGATGATCGTGTTCCGCAAGGTTTTTCATTTCGAAGCGTATCTCAAGGAAATCCATTTTGCCTATCTCGGCAACCTTCTTCTGATCATGTCGGTGTTGTGGTTCTACTTCACATTTGCCGAGTACCTCACCGGATTTTTCGGGCATGAGCCGTTCGAGATGGAAGTATTCTGGTACAAGTTCAGCGGACCATACGCACCGTTCTTTTGGGGAATGGTGGCGTGTAATTTCCTCATACCCCTTTGCTTGTTGACGTTCAAAAAGAAACACACTATCCCGAAGGTACTCATTGCGTCAATTGCAGTGGTCATAGGCATGTGGCTCGAGCGTCTCATCATCGTCGTGCCGACACTGGCAAACACGCACTTGCCAAGTCCGGTGGGTATTTACATTCCGTCGTTGGTCGAGTGGAGTCTCTTTCTCGGCGGACTTGCCGCGTTCGCGCTTGGTTTCGCCTTCTTCTCGAAGTTTTTCCCTCTCATCTCAGTCTGGGAAATAGAGGAAGGACGCCAGCACTCCGTCAAAGAAGTGACCGAACGGCTTCAGGATTATCTACCGGCGGAAAACACAGGCGATGCATAAGTTGTATCAGGATGAAAACATCATGAATGAAAAAACCATATTCGCATTGCAGGTTGCATCCTTGGCTCTGATTTGGATAGTGGTGATCCTGATCGGTATCTGGGTTGTAAACCTGCTGCGTCTCTCCTACGAGTTGCCCGATGTTCCATCGGCGACGTTCGGCATCAGCATCATCGCCGTTCCAGTTTTCGTAACGATTGCCAGTATTCTGACGTATGTTTTCGTTGGGCTGCAAAAGGGGAAGGACAAAGAATGATTCGTTCGGTCAAACGTGAGCGCTTGCTGCTTTCTGCTCTTCTTGCCGTTGCTGTTCTTTGCAGCGCTTTTCACCTCGCGGCGCAGGAGATTCCTCTCCCTACCAGTCCCTTTGATGGACAAAGCGTCTTTGTTGACAAAGGATGCGTCAAGTGTCATTCAATCATGGGGAAAGGTGGAAAGATCGGATCTGATCTGGCAAAAATACAAGCGAGCCGCAGCCCCGCGGGCATAGTTGCGATGATGTGGAATCACGTCTCCGACATGAGAAATGCCATGGAGGTATGGCAGACGATTCCAAAGTTGAACGAAAGCGAGTTGGCGAACCTAGTGGCATATCTTTTCTCAATCAGCTATTTAGATGAGCCGGGCAACGCGACGCGGGGGAAAGTCGTATTTGAGAGAAGCGGATGTCAGAAGTGTCATCGAGTGGGCGGCGGCATCGGTGGAAAGATCGGACCACCGCTCGACAAGATGCAACAGTACGGCTCGCCGCTGTTTCTCTCGCAAGCGATGTGGAATCATGGTCTCGGAATGTCGCGGTCAATGGAGCGACTCGGACTGAAGCGACCAGCGTTTGAAGGCTCGGAGATTGCTGATTTGCTCAGCTATCTTCAGAGCGTGAGCCACGCTGTGACAGAGCATGCGAGCTATATGATTCCCGGGAGTCCAAAGAATGGGGAGAAACTGTTTCAAACAAAAGGGTGCATCAACTGTCATAAAATTGGCGCGAAGGGAAAATTGGTCGGTCCTGACTTAACGAAAAAAGAATTTCATCGCGGAGCGACGGCAATTGCCGGCGTCATGTGGAATCACGGTTTCATGATGTGGAAAAAAATGAAAGACCTGAACATGACTCCCCCGAGATTTGAAGGGAATGAAATGGCGGACGTCATTTCGTATCTCTACTTCCTGGAGTTTCAGCAACAAACGGGGAACCCCGAACGCGGAAAGAAACTTGTCGAAGCGAAGGGTTGCACGAACTGTCACACCATAGGCGGACGAGGCGGAACGGTCGGTCCGGCGTTGGCAAAGTCTCAGCACTTCTCAAACTTCATCACCATTGCAGCGCGGATGTGGAACCACAACCTCGATATGCAGGAGCGGATGAAAGAGTCCAACATTCCGTTTCCCCGGTTCTCTGAACATGAGATGATTGACCTGCTCGCGTATATTCGATTTCAACAGTGATGGCAAAGGAATGAAGTCAAAAGAAGCACACATACTGATTCAGCTTCGCTTCACTCATGTGGCGGCGGCGGTGTTGGCGATTCAGTTTTGTACCGGCTGCACAAGCTCATGGAAGGATTACCAGCGTGAATATCAGCAACAACTTGCTCAGCGAGTCCCTGCTTCAGAACCGGCGTCTACGTTAGAACAGACAGTTGGAAACGTCATTACTCTCCGAAACGACGATCTGGGCATAAGTGATAACTGTTCGACTTGTCATCTCGGCATATCCAATTCGTCGATGCGGCGAGCGGAGCAACCTTTTGCAAGCCATTCGGGAACATACCTCGACCACCATCCGGCAAAACGATATGGTTGCACAATCTGTCACGGCGGAGACGGCAGCGCTCTGCAAAAAAATCAAGCACACACCGGCATGCTTCACGGCGACATCATTGAGGTCGCTTGCACGAAATGTCATGCGCAATCTGTTCTTTCACGCGAGAAACTCGAAGGATCACCCGCGCTTTCAAACGGTCTTCGATTGTTGAATGAACTTGACTGCACCGGTTGCCATCGAATTGAAGGATTCTCGAAGCCGAGGCGGACAGCCCCGGTTCTTGCCGGCATTGGCAGTAAAGTGAATTCGAAATGGCTCATCCGATGGCTGAAGAACCCGCATGCATACATGTCGAATGCGACCATGCCAACATATCACCTTGCCGATGAGCATATCAATGCCCTCGCTGCCTATCTGATGACGTTCACGGACAGTACAATGGAGCGAACGAACGGCGCTCCTCAAGGGGACAGTGAGCAAGGCGGGAATCTTCTGCGCGAGGCGCGTTGCATTAGCTGTCATCCATTCAATGGAACGGGCGGACATTTGGCGCCGGACATCGGCAAGATTGGAAACAAGGTGAACAGGAAATGGCTCTTCCAGATGTTGCAGCAACCGCGGCGTTTCCAACCAAACACAACGATGCCGCAGTTCAATTTCACGATACAGGACTACAGTAATCTCGTTGCGCATCTGTTTGAAGAATTCAATGATTATGAGATCAAAGAAGAGGACGAGCAGGATGTCAAGCCCGCTCAAGCGGATGCTGATACGGTTGATGTGGGTCGAAGGATATTCAAAGAGCTACGCTGCGGGAATTGTCACGCGTACCAGGGCGAGCAAGAGTGGCTGCAGCTTGGTCCTGTTCTGACGAACGTCGGCGACAAGAAAACTGAGGATATTGATTTTGGCAACAGCGCCATTGAGCGGACCCTTCCTGAGTATATCTTTGCAAAGATGAAACAGCCGCAACTGTTCGTCACAAAAACAAACCTCTTGAA
The DNA here is from genome assembly GCA_964370915.1 of uncultured Chitinophagales bacterium. Lineage (GTDB taxonomy): Bacteria > Bacteroidota > Ignavibacteria > UBA10030 > UBA6906 > CAADGV01. The sequence continues at coordinate 18,008 of CAYJNF010000007.1, read as the reverse complement.
GATGCCCGATTATCATCTTTCAGACCAGGAGGCAAAGGATATCACTATCGCACTCCTCAGTTTCAACGCAAAGAAAGTGAGAGCGAAAGGATACACAGTCGGAACAAGAACACCATCGCCGTATGAGCCAACCGGAGAGTTTGGAGCGCTCCTCGACAAATACCAATGCTACTCATGCCATCGAATAAACGGGCGAGGATTCAATCTTGCGTATGACTTGTCCATTGAAGGAAGCCGCGTCCAGCGAAAGTGGCTGTACGATTATCTAATGGTCTCATACTCCATCCGACCGATTTTGGTAGAACGCATGCCGGTGTTCCGGTTTTCTCCTCATGAAGCGAGCGTCCTCACAGAGGGGATAATGAAACAATTTGTTCGGGACGATATTCCCAAAAATCTTGAAAATGAATTCACGCCAGCGATAACTGAGCTTGGCAAGAAACTCTTCGATGAAAAGGGATGCATGGCATGTCACATTGTTGGAGAGAAGGGTGGTTATGTGGGACCCAGTTTCACAATCGGCGCAAAAGCCGGTGACAAGTTGCAGGCGGGCTGGGTGTACCTGTGGCTAAAGAACCCGCAAGCACTCGTCCCCGACGTTCTTGAGCCGAACTACAATCTCTCCGATGAAGAGGCAAAAGCACTGACGGCATATATCATGAGCATTAAGTCAAACACGTTGACAGTTGTGTCCGCAAAAGGCGCGGGGAAGAAATGAAACGAGTTCAGGTCACACTTCGGCTCACTGTGATAATTCTTGTGGCTTGTTGGTCGGGCTGTTCGAAGCCGGGCAACTCAACCACAAGCGACGGTGATTCAACGCGAGCGTTTCGTGAAGTTGTTGAACACTCTCCGGGTCACCTTGGTCTGAGGAAGACAGAACTCGCCGGGAGAATTGTCTTCACAAAATACTGTCACGTATGTCATGGCGCCGAAGGAGATGGAAAAGGATTCAACGCGTTCAATCTGCAAAACTCGTTTGGAACGCAACCTGCGAACTTCACCGACAGCACAACTATGGCTGCGCTCTCGGAAGAAACAATAATCACTGCCATCTCAAAAGGAGGCAAGGCCGTTGGCAAGAGTCAGTACATGCCGCCGTGGGGCAGCACGCTGCGAACTGAAGAAGTCGAAAACGTGGCTGCCTACATCAAAGAACTTGCAAGACTGAAGGGGGAGGAAGAGTCGCCAGAATAAGAGCACAAAATAATCCCATGTTTTTAATAACTGATGTTACGCAGAACGCATTATTCCTTTTTTGTAGGGACGTGGGCTTGCCCCTCTACGAGGTCGTAGACCGTCCTAACCTTGAACTGCACAGAAACCGAGGAAGATGTAACGTTCGGATGGGACACGGCAAGCCGATGTCCCTACAGAATTATTGGTTCTGATTGGTTGCGTAAGGTCAGTTAATAATCAACAATCAAAAGAAAGGCGGGAAAACATCATGAGTGAGTCAAAGAGAGTTGTCCTGCGAGTTGTGGCGTTCTTGTGTTTCATTCTCGGACTCATGCTCTTCCTGTTTGAAACGCGGTCAACAGGCGAAGCGCCCCAAACGTTCAAATTGATTGTGTCGTCAAATCCACTGGCCATTATTGGCGCTGCAATTGTAGCACTGGCAGTGGCCGTGCTCGTAACATTGTATTTCTGGGAGCGAAAGAGACACCTCGAACACATGTAACTTGATGTCCGACCTACTTACATTCGTCAACCTTGAATGGCTTGACACCAACTTCCCATGCATGGCGGCTTGTCCCGTGCATACGGAATCGGGAAGATATGTCGCGCTCATTGAGGAGGGGCGATACAAGGAGGCGTATCATGTCGCGCGTCGTCCTAATCCCTTTGCATCAATCTGCGGACGCATATGCGCAGCGCCATGTGAGGCAGCCTGCCGAAGGAGCACGCTCGATGAGCCAATTGCAATTCGTGCACTCAAGCGATTCGTGTGCGAGCGGTTTGGCGTTGAGAGCATGGTTGACCTCGACAAACTCAAAGAGGTCTTTGGCAGAACAGTCAAGAAGAATGGAATCAAAGTAGCTGTTGTTGGCGGTGGACCTGCTGGTCTTTCCTGCGCGCATGATCTCGCGTTGCTTGGGTATGAAGTCACTGTGTTTGAAGCGCAATCAGTGGCAGGCGGAATGTTGAGGCTCGGTGTGCCTGAGTACCGGCTTCCCCGCGAACTCATCCGTCTCGAAGTCAACGCCATCTTGAGCCTCGGTGTTGAACTCAAACTCAATTCAGCTGTTGGTCGCGATTTTACAATCGCTGAGCTGAAGCGACAAGGCTACCAAGCCGTGTTCATTGCCATTGGTGCTCACAAGAGTCGCGATTTGAGAATCGAGGGAGTGGAGTTAGATGGTGTCTTTCGCGCCGTGGACTTTCTTCTCAACGTCAATCTTGGCTACCGAGTGGAACTTGGCAACAAAGTTATTGTCATTGGCGGAGGCAACGTCGCCATTGATGTTGCCCGCACGGCTGCAAGACAAGAAAAAGTAGAAGTCGGCCACGTAACAGAAGTTGCCGAAGCGTTAGATGTCGCTCGTTCTGCTGTCCGCTTCGGCGCAAAAGAAGTGCACATGGTTTGTCTTGAAGACTGGCACGAGATGCCTGCGACCAAAGATGAAATCTCCGAGGCGCTTGAAGAACGCATTCAGATTCATCCGCACAAAGGTCCGAGCAAAATCTTGGGAAACAATGGCAAGGTTATGGGCTTCGAGACCGTTGATTGCGTTTCCGTCTTTGATGAACAGGGACGATTCAATCCGAAGTTCGCTCCGGAGACTGAAGAGGTGATGGAAGCTGACACTGTGATAATGGCAATCGGTCAATCGTCTGACTTGTCGTGGATTCAGCCTGAAGATGGGATCAGAATCACTCCGCGCAGTACCATCAGAGTTGACCCGGACACATTAGCCACAAGTGCGCCGGGCATCTTTGCCGGCGGCGATGTCTCCTTCGGTCCTCGCAATGCCATTGACGCCGTTGCAAACGGGAAGAAAGCCGCTCAGTCAATTCATCAATACATAGCAGGCGAACGTGGGAAAGCAGTTGAGCTTGCCTTCCACAAGAGAGACGTTGAGATAGTTATTCACGACACAGCGCACTACAAGAGGTCGTGGGGATATGAGAAGGCTCATCGCGTTCCAATTCCCTTTCTTCCCATTGACCGTCGTATTGGCTTGGCGCAAGTTGAGCTTGGCTATACAGAAGAACAAGCGCGTGACGAAGCGTCTCGATGTCTGCGCTGCTGGGTTAATACCGCCTTCGAAACCAAAGGCGAACAGACTGGAACCGAGTGTATTCTCTGCGGCGGTTGTGTCGATATCTGTCCTGAGGATTGCATTGAGCTGGTTGCACTCGATCGAGTGGATGCGGACGACTCAATGATTGAGGAGTTGCAGCGTGAATACGATGTCATCCTCAGAGGAGAAACTGATACCGCAGTCGGCTCCGTGATGATAAAAGATGAGGACAGGTGTATCCGTTGTGGCTTGTGCGCACTACGCTGCCCGGTCGGATGCATTACGATGGAAGGACACACAGTTTCGGAGACGATACTCGTCTGACAGGGTTGTGAACCTGCTACCTAAAACCGCTGAAGCGGTTAACTTTGGCCTTGCACTTTCATTAACACCCCACTTAGGTCGGGTGTTAATGAGCAACAGATAAGAGACGTGAACCGTTTGAATGGTTTCCGATGCCGAGTCTTTTTCGCAGCATGGTAAGGGCGTAAAATTCTAGAGGAAGAAATCATGAACCAACAAGAGAAGAAGGTCAACCTGCCCCCGATAAGGTCGGGGCAGGTCGATGACCAGACTCGTCGAGCGGGCGACCTTGTAGAGAACACACAAACCGATGGGCTTCTCTCTCGCCGCTATTTTCTTGAAGTGGTTGGCGGTGGTGCACTCGGGGTTGCGGCAGCAGGAAGCGTAGCGCTCACTGCACAGTTCCTTTCCCCGAATGTGTTGCGAGAACCTTCAATGAAATTCAAAGCCGGTCCAACGGAAAACTATCCGCCTAATTCGGTGACGTTGAATAAGGAACAGAAGGTCTTTATCGTTCGCGCGAAAGAAGGATACTTCTATGCCGTCTCGGCGGTGTGCACTCATCTCGGCTGTATTGTGAATTGGAAGTCGGAAGACGGCTCCATCGCATGTCCGTGTCACGGCAGCAAGTTCGATACAGAAGGAAAAGTTCTTGATGGGCCAGCGCCGCGCTCGCTGCAGAGATTTACTATTACACTGGATGAACAAGGACAATTGGTGGTTGACAAGGGAGTGATTGTTGGCGACGAAGTCATTCTAAAAGTGTAACAACGGAGGACAATATGGAAGACTTGGACAACTATTGGCAAGCGGTGCAACACAAAGTATGTGCGCGCTGCGTGGACGGCGACGGTCACGGCAGTTGCCGCTTAAACGGTGAAGACGCGTGCGGACTCAAGCTTCACTTTCCCAGAATTGTCGAGACGGTTTTGGCAGTGCAGAGCAACACGATTGAGCCATACATCGAAGCACTACGACAACACGTTTGTGCCGATTGCAAACATCAATCAGCAGACGGAACTTGCACATTTCGCAGCAACCTCGACTGTGGACTTGACCGCTACTTCCCGTTGGTTATCGAGGCGATTGAAACCGTTCGCTTGCAAACAGACACAACTCAAGCTTTTGGAGATTGACGATGAAAAAGAAAATTCTAAAGGTCGCGGTCATTGCTCTTTCATCACTGGTGCTTGTCATAGCCGGCATTGCACTGTACGTAAAACTGGTGCTGCCCAATGTTGGAAACGCACCCGACTTGAAAGTTGCGCTGACACCGGAACGCATCGAAAGAGGTAAATACCTGGCACACCACGTGGCCGGATGCAAGGATTGTCATTCTACGAGGGACTGGAACACATTATACGGTCCGATTGTCCCAGGAACTGAAGGCAAAGGCGGAGACGTATTCAGTGAACAGATGGGATTCCCCGGAAACTGCTATGCCTCGAATCTTACCCCGGCAGGTCTGGAGAACTGGACAGACGGAGAACTCTTCCGTGCTATTACTACCTGAGTGAACAAGAATGGGAAGGCGCTGTTTCCAATAATGCTGTATCGCGCATACGGAAAAGTGGATGAAGAAGATATCAACGCAATCATTGCATACGTGCGCACTCTCAAGCGCGTTGAGAACAAAGTGCCTGAATCAACTTCACATTTTCCAATGAACTTCATCATCAAATACGATGCCGCTGAAAGCCGGTTTTCAAAAAATGCCCGACAAGAGTGATGAGGTGAACTACGGAAAATACCTTATCACAATGTCTGACTGCATCGATTGTCACACAAAGAAGACCGATAAATGTGAACTGATTGCCGGTTTGGAATATGCCGGGGGCTTTGAGTTTTCCTTGCTGGGGGGTATTGTGCGGTCGGTAAATATCACTCCTGATGAAGAGACAGGGATTGGCAAATGGGGGAAAGATTTTTTTATCAAACGATTCAAGCTCTATGCAGATTCCTCATACGAGAACAGACCTATCTACAAAGGGGCATTCAATTCTGTTATGCCCTGGACAGAGATGGCGGGCATGACAGAAGAAGATTTGGGAGCCATCTACACCTACTTGCGGACTGTTGCACCTGTTAAGAATGCAGTGGAGAAATTCTCAATCACGAAATAGCGATGGGTTAACGGACTAACCGTTCAACGATTTGAATTGTTTGTCCGAAGGACTCCTTGCGGAGGAGATTGATGTTGAACAAAGCAATTGAACGACTCGTACAGTCGCAAGCGTGGCGCTCGGTTTTCCGTCACGGACTACCTGAGTCGAACCGCACACGTGCGGAAGCAATCTTCTACAATTTTTTCCTTCACGTCCATCCCACGAAGGTGCGAAGACGTTCCGTCAAGTTCACCTACACATGGGGGCTTGGCGGGCTTTCCCTCGGATTGTTTATCGTGCTCACTGCCACCGGCGCGTTGTTGATGCTGTACTATCGTCCTTCTGTGCCGCAAGCGTACTGGGACATGAAAGATTTGCAGTTCGTCGTTTCATCCGGACAATTCTTGCGCAACATGCACCGCTGGGCTGCACATGCGATGGTTGCCATCGTCTTTCTTCACATGCTGAGAGTGTTCTACACTGGCTCGTATCGCCCGCCGAAGGAGTTCAACTGGGTGATTGGCGTTATTCTCTTCGTCACGACAATCCTGTTGAGCTACACAGGCTATCTTTTGCCGTGGGACCAACTCTCGTTCTGGGGAATTTCTGTGGGTACGAATATGGCGCGAGCAATGCCATTGGGATTCGGGGATAAGATTTCATTTCTCCTTCTCGGAGGTAACGTTGTCGGTGAAAACGCTCTCATCAGGTTCTATGTGTTGCATTGCTTCATTATTCCCGTTACAGCAATGGTGCTGATGGGAATTCATTTCTGGAGAGTGAGGAAAGATGGGGGTGTGTAAGGGAGATTTGCGATTGACCATTGAACGCCGACCGTCGAACATTTCCGCCACAGGCGTATGCCTGTCCCACGGCAGGCGGGCACCTTTGGCACAGAACATTGAAAGCATTTTTCATGGAAAAAGATTTCAAACTTGAAGCGTCGACAGACGCGAAAAGAATGCCAAAGCGCATTGCCTTCGTCAAAGGGCGAACTGCTGCTCGGGTAAGGAAGCTTGATGTTATCTCTCTTGATGAAGATGTGGTGATGACGTTTCCGAACTTGGTTGTAAAGGAACTTATCGCTTTCGAAATCATGGTGATCGTTCTCTCCGTCATCTCATTAGTATTTGATGCGCCGCTGGAGTGGATTGCGAATCCAGAGCACACACCGAATCCGGCAAAGGCTCCTTGGTACTTTCTCGGACTGCAGGAACTGCTGCATTACTTTCCACCGGTTGTCGGCGGTGTTATCCTTCCAGTGCTTGCTGTTGTGGCATTGATTGTCATTCCATACTTCGACATCAACCTCAAGCGAGAGGGTCTGTGGAAGGAACAACCGAAGAAAACCTTTGCCGTGATTGTCGCCTTTGTTGGAACTGTCTCGTTGATTCTTCTGGTGTTCAAAGTGTTTGCGATGCTCATCCCGACAGTCATCGTTACGACCTTCATGCTTCTGCCTTACTTCTCGAAGCGTCAGGAAGGCTTTATTGGTTGGCTCAGCTCGCGACCGCTCTCGTGGTGGATAATGACGTGGTTTGTCATCATCGCGGTCGTCCTCACAACAATCGGAACGTTGTTCCGGGGTCCGGAATGGACGTGGACATGGCCGTGGGAGGGAATTTATTGAACATGAAGATTGAAGTTTATGAATAACTGACTATTGTTACGCGAAATGGATATGTCACCCTTTCAGGGTTCGGATTCGTTTGGTTGTTTGTATGTCGGGGCTTTGCCCCGATCTATAATATCTGACGCTTTCAGCGTCAACCCGCAAAAATCGTTGTCCCTGAAAGGGACAAATACTGTAGCCGAGGGCAACGCCCTCGGTAATCAAACAAACCAAGATTCACAAACCCTGAAAGGGTTTCATACAAACCTGGGAAGAAACGACTATGCGTAACATCAGTGAATAAATTGAAAACATACTTTGCCATCTCGAGCGTTGTATTTCTCATTGTGCTCGCCATTTCTCCGCTGAAGGATTTTTTCCGTGAGTGGAAATTGTATCAGTACGAATACAACGACCTCATCAAGGAACTGCCACAGCACGCCAAGCCCGCGGATATCGGCATCAAACAAATCTGGGTGAGGAAGCTTGATAAGACTGACCGTTGCGTAACATGCCATCTCGGATTGAAGGAAGACGCTCTGCGAGAAGCGAAGGAGCCATTCCGCACTCATCCACACATCTACCACGACTTTGAAGATTTCGGTTGTACAATCTGCCACGAGGGTCAAGGTCCATCTACAACGTACAAGGAGTCAGTCGGAAAAGTAAAGTATTGGGATAAGCCCGTTTTCCCAAGGGAGTACATGGAGGCGTCATGCGCCAAGTGTCATAAAGAGAAGCAGGTTCCTCAAGCACCCATCCTCACGCTGGGTCGAAAACTCATCGAAGAAGCAAACTGCATCGGGTGTCACAAACTGGAAGGGTTTCACAAACAATGGGCGCCGTCTCTCGATGGAATTGGGTCAAAAGTGAATCGAACGTGGCTCGTGAATTGGCTGAAACATCCTAAAGGCTATTTCTCAAAGACAAAGATGCCGAATTTTCTTTTGACAGAGGAAGAGGCAAACACGCTTGCAGATTTCTTGATGACGTTCAAATCATTTCCCGGTGACATGGTGCTGGAGCCGCTTCCCAAGCTGCTGAGTACGTCTTCGGAATCCGAACGGGCAAAACTTATTGAGCTTGGCTCCACTCGATTCCGCGAAGCTCGCTGCATCAGTTGTCATCAGGTGAACGAGAAAGGTGGCTACGTGGCGACAGAGCTGGGAAAAGTCGCGAGCAAAACAAGCGTGCAGTGGCTCTATAACTACATCAAAACTCCGAAGCGACTGCAGCCTGGCGTGGAGATGCCGAGGTATCGCTTCAACGATCAAGAGCTTGCCGGCATAGTTGCCTACATCCAAAGTGAGTTTGTTGATTATGAAACAGAAGAACCCCCTCCCCACTCTCCTGAACCGGCATACTATGAGAAAGGTTTGGCGTTGTTCAAGAAATACAACTGTAGTGGCTGCCATGAACTTGGGGGGATGAAAAAGGCTGAAGAGTTGGGACCGGAACTCACTTTTATCGGGAGCAAGAGGTTGTATGAGATTGATTTTGGAAAATCCAACGTTGAGCAAACACTGCCCTCATATCTCTTCACAAAAATCAAGACGCCGCGTATCTTTTCGTCAGTAATGAAGATGCCTGATTATGAATTTACAGAAGCGGAAGCACAGGCAATTGCCGTCGCATTGCTCGGCAATACGAGTGAGGCGGTTCCGGAAGAATTCAAGATCTCCCCAAAACCGGCGAGCACATTCGCACCTCAAGGCGAGTTCGGAAAACTTGCCGATGATTTAGCTTGCTTTGGTTGTCACACCATGTTTGGGCGCGGACGTCTGGTCGCAACAGACCTTACGCTTGAGGCGAGTCAGGCACAGAGAAAGTGGATTGAGGGCTACTTCAAGATTCCCTACTCTCTTCGGCCGGTTCTGACTGAGCGCATGCCAAATCTCTTTGTGTCGGATGCTGAAATTAAGGTGATGGGCGACTACATGGAAAGAGTGTTCATTGCAGACAGCTTGGAACGGGAAATCAAAACAGACGAAGCGAAAGTTGCGAAGGGGAAATTCTTTTTCTATGAAAAGTTCGGCTGTGAAGCTTGCCATCAAACAAATGGCAAGGGTGGGTATGTCGGACCACCGCTTGACAAGGTTGGCTCACGATTGAAGCAGGGATGGATTTTCCATTGGCTGAAAAATCCGCAAGCGTTCAAACCGGAATCACTTGAGCCAAATAACAATCTCACCGATAGTGAAGCAGAAGCACTGACGGCGTACCTGATGACTCTCAAATGAGGTTCCAACTACAATGGCATCCATCAGTAAAATAATTCCGATCTTGTTCGTAGCTACTTTTCTGTTTGTCGGGTGTTCGCGAAAGATCGCAACTACTGCCAAGCAAGGATTGATAAGCGATAGCACCGCACTTGCAGATTCTGCCGACCTCGCTGCTTTGCCCAAAGCAGTGAAGCTACTTTCCTACGAGCAGAGACAGGGCAAGGAACTGTACACAAAGTATTGCGCAATTTGCCATGGTAATGAGGGAAACGGGGACGGCTTCAACGCATTCAATTTGGAACCTCGACCTCGTGACTTCACCAACGTAAAGTATATGAGCGCGTTGAGCGACACGCGTCTTCTTGAGACGATAATGAAAGGCGGTCGCGGAGTAAACCGCTCTTCGCTGATGCCCATGTGGGGCGGACGACTGAAAAGTGACGAAGTAGCTTATGTTCAGGCGTTTGTTCGCTCGCTGAGTAAATCCGGCGAATAGCTTATCGGGGTGAAACGGTCAAGAAATTCCTGCTGTGAGGCCGCCACTTGCCGTTCAGCGGACCATGTTTGTTCAGCACGCAAAAACCGGAAGTTGAAATTTGAGTTTCGCAATATCCGATGTTTACCTCAGGATTTGAACCTGCAACCAATTGGTCACCCAAACCAAGATCTCAACATACTGGACCAGACCAAAACACTCGCTTACATCATGTCCGGTTGAGGATTCCAACTGATGTTTACCCTGTTTTTCGTAGCGTAGATAGCGTGAACATGCAGGAGAACACAAAACCCGTTTCCTGCTCATTGTCAAAATCAGCCAAGGCGTGAACCCCTCTTCCGGGCACAATGTAAACCCATAACATCCCGCTCAAATGAGTACAATTCCTCAACGGGAGAGTTCACGAGCGGGATTTCTCTTACGTAGAACTCCGCCACCGACGCGAAATTCTATTACCTCGTGTCGTTCTTTGGACACTAATCATCATCTTCGCTTCTATGAGATAAGGGTGTGCGGCCTCTTATCCGCTCCACTGCGACCCCTCCATCTCGAGTAACTCTCCCGCGCACCTCAACGTAATCTCCCGCAGAACCGCTTTTCTTGAGGTCTGTTGAACTAACGTCGTCCAACTTCAATCCATCGAGCGAACGAAGACTGGTCAATCGTCCATGCAGACGCACTTTGCGCCCCACCGGAATCTCCGCTATGACTCCACTTTCATCCATTGCCCCTTGAGCAACCCACTTTTCGATCATGGCTATCTGATCGGCAACCAGATACGGCGGTCCATCAAATGGCATCCTTGGAAAAGACTGTCCGCGGATCTTTCGTATGAGTTCGCTCGCCCCCGGATTACCGGGAATGACATACGCGCGCTCGGTTCCAAGCATGATCGCCTCATAGTTGGCAAGGACAAGTTCTTCTGGCGGTGGTCCCATGAGGCCCTTGTTGTTATGACACTTGATGCAATTTATCTTGAAGATTGGAGCAATGTCTTTGTACGTAACGCGTGAGAGCGAGTCATCTGGCAGAGAGAGACGAGGACTCGTGGACGAGGGAGCCGAAGTTTTCATGTTCCCGGCTTCCGCCCCGCTTCTTATCCAGTCTTCAATCAACTTCATCTCCGATTCTTCCAGCCATGGGGGGCCGGAAAGCGGCATTCTTGGTGTGCTGACGCCGCGCACTCTGCGGACTAATTCACTGTTCTCCGGATTACGAGGCTCCACAACGGGTCGGCTTTCGCTTCCTTTTAGTAGGTTCTCAAAACTATCAAGCCTCAATCCCTTTGGTGCCTTCGGTCCGGTGTGGCACATAGTGCAGTTGTCTTCAAGAATCATCTTCACGTCATCGTAACCAGGGACAGATTTACTCTGCGAAACAATCTGCGTTGTCCATTCAATGACCAGAAACAAGATCAGAACCGATGTCAGAGCGAAGAGTCTCAACTAGGAATCACGATGGAAAATTTGGCAATGAAAAAAGTCGGGAAACCGCAATGCACCCCTCCTTTGTCCCCACGAACTAGTACGTCTCATTTCAAAAGCATCACTTTTTGTGTTCTCGTGAATGATCGCGTCGTGAGACGAACGAAGTACGCACCGCTGGCCAGATTGTGCGCATCCCACCACGCGTCGTAGGTACCTGGCTGGTGCATTTCGTCAACCAGTCTGGAGACTAATTGCCCGTTCATATTATACACTGCCAACTCTACGTGTGTTTGTTCGGGGAGAGCGAATCTGAATGTTGTTGTCGGGTTGAATGGATTCGGGTAGTTCCTCTCGAACTTGTATGAGAGCGGTTGCACATCCTCTGTTACTGCCGTCGGTCCAGTCACAACGAACTCACCCGTTGCGGACTGGCCACCGGCATAAGCCGCATCTACCGCATGCAACGTCCATCGGTACTGTCCTTCCGGTAATCCGCTAAGCATCCATTCCGTCCCCGCGCTGACGTTTCCAGGTTCCGGCAACCTGCGATGGATCGGAACCTGAACACCGTTGCGGTAGAGATTGAGATCGTATGTGAGCGCGGCGCTTGGTGTGTGGTCGTCGCTGGCAGCAGTCCATGTCAGAATCACCGTTGCGCTGTCTTGCAGGGTGGAACCGAGATTTGACGGTCGCGACGGAGCGGCATTCTGGCCGGGGGAATCGTTGCGGTAGACATGCATCTGCGCTTCGACCAAACCATTCCCGCCCGGAACGAAATACTGTCCCGCGATGTAGTAGTCCAAATCTCCGTCGCCATCGATGTCGAACCAGGAAAAAGTCCCGCCGCGAGTTCCGCTCGCCCGTGGGGCAGGGAGCACACTTCCCGAGTCTGCGAAGACCCCGCCTGTATTGATGTAGACTTTGGCCCGCCCTTCGATTTGCGATCCGGAGTTGTAGGTGCCTGCCAGCAGAATATCCATATCTCCATCCGTGTCATAGTCCGCCCATGTCGCAGCAGTAAGGTCAAACCATCCCTCACACGGTACGCACGAGATCACCTCCAGTGAATCGTACCTTCCATTGTTGTTACGATAAATGCGAACAGCATTTGTGTAGCTGCCATTGACCTCCTTGATGTTGCCGGCCACAAGGATATCGAGATCGCCGTCCGCATCATAGTCACCCCACTGAGCCTCTCCATGCTCAACGGTCAGAGAGCCGAGAATGTCCTCTCCAACAAACACGCCGTTCCCATCGTTCCGGTATCTCCGAATGAAGCTGTCGTCAGTCAACGGCGCAATGTTTACGAGGAGCAGATCGAGATCCTGATCATTGTCGAAATCGGCCCATGCACTCTGAGCGTGTGAAGTTGGTGCAAACATCGAGTCGTTTTCCATAAAGTTCCAGCCACCCGTTGCGTTGGGGCCATTGTTGCGCATCAGCAGTGTGCGATATGAGAATGTGCTGGCGTCAACCGCCGACGGAATGAAAATATCAAGATCGCCATCGTTATCGTAGTCTACCCATGAGATCGAACGGAGATCGAAGTCGGCCTGATCGTTGTCTTCCCAGTACGCGGGCAGCTCGGTGTCGGTTAGCACGAGCACGCCGGCATCGTTGCGGAAGAGGACGGTTTCGCCATCGGTGCCAACGGCAAGGTCCTGATCACCGTCGCCGTCCACGTCGCCCCAGGCGAGATCCGAGGCTCCGGTGCTGAGTGTACCGAGAGGCATCCGGGCGTATGTAAATTCCCATTCCCCCTGTCCCGCAGGTCCGTCGTTCCGTAACAGGAGCAGGCGATCTTCCACACTCTGATTGTAGACAACGTAGTATCCGAGCACCGCGATATCGAGATCACCATCACCATCGAAGTCGGCGGGCGCGGTGGTGATCACCCAGAAGTCTTCGTCCTGAGGAGTTACGAAAACAGAGTCGAGCGGCGTCACCTCGGTGAAGTTACCGAAGGTCCCTCCCGGATTCGGTTGGACAACGATGATTCGCCCCGTGCTTCCGGTAGCACTGTCGTCGTCCATGACAGTCAGGCGCACGATGTAAGTGTTTGCCTGAGAGAACGAATGTGAAGGATTGCGTTCTGTCGAGCCCGTGCTGTCGCCGAAATCCCAAACCCAACTGATAATCACCCCATCGGGATCGAAGCTGGTATCCATGAAATTTGCTGTGAGCCCGGTTGTTGTAAATGTGAATGAAGCTTCGGGCGGACGGTTGAGCGGAGGTGGCGGCGGACCCGCGAAGTGTTCAACATGTCCTTGATCACCCGCCGTCCAGGCACTCCCTGCCGAGTTGCCGACGATGGTATTGAAAGTTCCGAAGCCCGTCGAGCCAACATCGAGTACAGCCCAATTCTGTCCGCCTGTGGCTGAATAATACGCGACATCATTGTTCGTGCTGAGCCACAGTTCGTTGGTGTCGACCAAGTGAATGTCGGTGAAATTGTCGGTGTTGTTGGGTGTTGGCAAGACTTCCCATGTCACGCCGCCATCGCCACTTCGAAAAGCGCGACCTGCAGCTCCCGCCGCGTAGCCGACGCTTTGGTTTATGAAGTCCATGTCCCAAATCTGGGGAGAGCCGGGTAGATTCCCTTGTATCCATGTCGTGCCATTATCGGTGCTTCGGAAGTAACGTCCGCTGACGTTGGCAGCCCAGATATTCGTCCCTTCCACATCAACAGCGACATAGGCTCCGAGGAAATCGGGAACAGGGATCCACGTTTCTCCGCTGTTAGTTGTGCGGAACAATGCCCCTTCGCCGAAACCTTGACCAATAACCCAACCATCCATCAGGGTACTGAACTGAAGGTCTTCGGGCGAGAGATTTGCCGGTTTCGCGTCGGCTGCAGTCCAGGTCGCGCCCGCGTCTGAGCTCTTATACACCTGCCCCGATTCGTCAACCGCAACGACTAAATCTTGATTGATGACATCCACTGCTTTGATGTCGTACTGCGAGAGGGCATTGTGGAGAATCCATGGTGCAATTCCGTTGCTCGTGAGAACAGTGCCGTTATCACCAACAGCAATCAGATTCCCGTTCGGGAATCGATCGAGATCGTTCAGTGTACTACCAGTACCACGTGAGATCTGTGACCATGCAGCACCGCCATTTGTTGTCTTGATAATGAAGCCGGCACCATAACCGAAATATCCTGTCTGCGAGTTTGCAAAGACAGGTGTTGCACTGCTCAGGAAGCTTGGTCGTGGTCCCGGGGAGGAAAACGTTTGTGTCCAGTTCAATCCTGCATCCGACGAGCGGAAGATATTTCCGCTGAGATCGGAGGCGACCACGGTCTGTGGATCGGGGACCGCAAAGGCAAAAACTCCTGCCGGTATCACTTCGCCGAGGTCGGTCCAGGTCTGGCCGCCATCGGTTGATCGGAGAATCCGGTCATCGAAATCTGGAAAGGTGCCCGACCTTCCCCAAGCCAACACGACGCTGGCAGATATTGCGAGAACGCGGTCTCTCCCGTTAGTAAGAGTACCCGTGCTCCATGTTTCACCTCCGTCAGTGGAGCGAATGAATGTGCTGTCCGCAATACCGACCGCGGCAATACTCGTGAGAAACTCCACCACCCTGACGGGGCCGCTGCGAACACGAGTGAATGTGGTACCGCCGTTGGCTGTTCTGTAGAGTCCACTGTCAGCAACTCCGAGACCAGTCAGGGTATCCGCAAAGTCGAACGCGAACATGTTGTCGGGCGACTCCACCCAGGAGGTTCCACCATTGCGGCTCACGAAATGATCGAAGTTCCCTGACGCAAGGCCAAATGTGGGGGTGTAGAATCTCATGAAGTAGGTTGAGCCGAGAACCGGGAGCTGAGTCCAAGTCGTACCGCCATCGGTCGTCCGGTAGTTATCATTGCCATATGCCCATCCGTTCTGGCTGTCAAGAAAAAACAGTCCGTTCAGTGGATTACTCAGACTGATGGGGATGTCACGCTGCATCCAGGTTGTACCGCCATCGGCAGATTCGAAAAGAGACCCACCATTGTCGAACGAGTTGTCATCCGTAGCGATGAACACTCGTTGGGTCGTTGACACTCCAACTCCTCTTACGTCGAGATGGGTTGGAAGGGGACTTTGTGTCTCCCATTGGGCCGAGCCAGTACCTGTCATGAACACGATAGCGAGCAACAAGAGGAAAGAGTTTATCCGATGTTGCAAGGTGGTGGACAATGTGGTAATCGAAATCATTGTTTCTCCTTGAGTGATGTCAAGAATCTCGGAAAACGAATTGTTGCCAATGATACGGCCACCAAGTCCTGAATCTGGCTGGCCGCTAATCGTGTGAAGATTATGGGGCTGATACTGTACAAGCAAAGTGCGTGCCGCTTCCTCAGCGACGAAAAGTGTGTCATTCGCTCTCAGATGAGCGATTGCGATGCGTTGACCAGACCTTTGTGGCAGTTCTGCAACACGCGAGAAACTCGATTGTGACAACAAAGCGGCATAGAGAGAAACGACGATTTGGGTCTGTTGAGTCGAATGGTTCGTTTGTCATGTATGAGCATTTTCGCGATCCAAGCATTTCAGCGAAGGATAGCTCTTCAGCTTATGCAAATCCTAATCGCCGAATACTCACTGCCCCTCTTACGAACATCGCATTGCTCAACTCCACAACATCATCAGCCTCAGGTTCACCTTTGTGGAAGACCTCACTCCTGATCGCGAAACTAAGAGGAATGTTCTGTAGATGTTTTGTCACGCATTCTGCATTCTCTTTTCCCGACTTCTGTTCCCTTGTTGCCACACGAACCGTTCGAAAGATCTCGAATCCCTCAATTATGGACTGATTCTCAAGCTATTCCCTCGTGGCACAGCGTTTGGCATGAGATCATCAGCACGCAGTTTTCACTCACAACCTGACAACCGCAAGGTACTCATATGGGAAACGATATGCTTTATCGTCAGGCGTTGAACGCAGAACAAGCGGGTCGCTATGCCGAGGCAATCTCCTTGTTCGTGGACTGTCTTACCGACCCTGCGTTGGATGAGGGAGACTTGTGTTTTCATCGAGGTTGGTGTCTTGAGAATCTTGGTCACAGAGACAAGGCTATTGCGTTGTACGGAAGGGCATCGGATCTTGCCCGACTTCCGGGATGCAGGCTCAACAGCTTCTTTCGCGCTGGTTGGCTGGTTATGCATGAAAAGGATTTTGTGAAGGCGGCTCATCTGTTTCGTTGCGCAATCGATTATGGCGATGTTGCCGATGCGAAGGATGACACGTACGCAAACGCGACATACTGGTATGCCGTCTGTCTTGAGTCGCAAGGACGCTTTCTTGACGCGCTGACGTGGTACAGATACGCGCAGGACCTGTTGCTTCAGCTGAATCCGGAAAGTCGATACCGTCAGATTGTGTGTTTGGTTCATGTCGGGTTGTACACAGACGCATTGGAGTTGTGTTACACATTCAACGCGCCGCCGCCAGGAGAGTTCGACGGAAAGCGGTACGCGACATTGCAAGCAGAGGTGCAGAGGGAGAGGGAGATGTTGGAGGCCTGTTATTCCCCCATGACAATCGAAAGAAGGGTTGCGACCTCCCATGTCATCCACTGAAGCTGTCATATCGATCGCGCCGTTGCGCTCCACCGCCGTGGACTCGCAAGAGCTTGAGTACATCGCGTTCTCCGGCCAATATGAGATTGCCCACAGTGTATTCCGAAGTATTCCGAGAGAACACACGTTCAAGTATGCAAACAAGTTCGTGCTGAGCCAGGTCATCCATGGCGGCATCAAGAAAATGCGAACATTCCTTTCCGCGTCCGCGGAAGTGGCTGCTCATGAGGAGAAGCAATTCATCGATGAGACGGTTCAACTGTTTATCCGGCAGGCAAAGTCAACGGGAAATCATTCTCGTGAGTTGTTTGAGTCGTTGCTGCTCTGGAGCAGCGAGTTGACCAAGCTATCCCTTCTGCAGGAAGCCGTTTCTCTCTACAATGAAGCCCTGACGATGGGCGTGAACAAGTTTCCCGATTTGTATGTCTGCTGTATCGTGGGAAAGGCGCACGTATTGAATACAATGGGAAAGTTTTCTGATACACAATCACTCCTGTCGTCGCTTGCTGAGCGACCATACCTTATCCCCAACCGCGATCTTGTTCCTGAACTGCTGTTCAGTCTCGGCAAGGAATCTCTCCTTCGAGGTGATGTCGCATTCTATAAGGCGCTGCTCTTTCGTGGACTGAGACATTTCTATACAAGCATCGAGGGAAGACAGCTCTTTGTTGAGCAGGTTCGAAAGACCTACCGGCATTCGTACAAAGTTATCCTCGCCCGTGAGATTGTTTTCTCTGACAAGCTTCTTTTTGCAATTCACGGCACAGCCTTCTTACTTAACGGCCTGAGGTTGGCCCGCGTGTGCGGACTTGCGAAAGCTGCAACGCTCGCGATGCTGGGGTATGTGTATTGGCTGAATTACATTTTACCGGCTTCTCCGCGATCCGGTTCATTCGACGATGGACGGCGGCAGCACTCGGCACTTCGTGTTTACAGACGACGAAACATACTGATCACCCGTGCGATGGGAGGAATCGGCGATCTGCTCATGATGACGCCGGGCATGACTGCGCTGAAGAAGAAATTTC
>CAYJNF010000006.1:9329-22279 GCA_964370915.1 uncultured Chitinophagales bacterium | reverse complement strand
CATGCCCATCACCTGATTGAGCGGTCCCATCTTCTTCACTTCCTGCAACTGCTCGAGAAAATCTCCAAACGTGAACTGTGCCTTGCGAAGTTTCTGTTCGAGCTTGACTGCCTTTTGCTGATCGAACGTTTGCTGCGCTTTCTCAACAAGCGAAACAATGTCGCCCATCCCGAGAATCCGCGAAGCGAGTCTGTCAGGATGGAACCGCTCAAGCGCGTCGAGTTTTTCGCCGACGCTGATGAATTTGATGGGCTTGCCCACAGTTGCACGGAGCGAAATTGCTGCACCGCCTCGTGCATCGCCATCCATTTTTGTCAAAACCGCGCCATCAAAGTTCAACTTGTCGTTGAACGCCTTTGCCGTGTTCACCGCGTCCTGTCCCGTCATCGCATCCACCACAAACAGAATCTCGTGCGGCTTGATTGAAGACTTGATGTCTTCAACCTCTTTCATCATCTCTTCGTCAATATGCAGGCGACCTGCAGTATCGACGATAATGGTGTCACGCGCATTCTTGCGTGCGTACTCGACAGAACTCTTGGCAATCTGAACTGCACTCGCATCACGGTCCGAGAAGACCGGAACACTAATCTGTCCGCCCAGCGCGATGAGTTGGTCGATTGCAGCAGGTCGATAGACGTCTGCTGCAACAAGCAACGGGCTCCTACCTTGCTTCTTCAGAAGGTAGGCAAGCTTCCCGCAGAACGTTGTCTTGCCCGATCCCTGCAATCCCGCCACAAGAATTACTGATGGGGGCATTGGAGAAAACGAAAGCGACGCGCTACGTTCGCCCAAAACCTTCACCAGCTCATCGTAAATGATTTTTACGATCAACTGTCCCGGAGTGATGCTGGAAAGAACTTCTTGTCCGACAGCCTTTCCCTGCACGTCATCAACAAATTGCTTCGCCACTTTGTAGTTGACGTCGGCATCAAGCAACACACGGCGAACTTCACGGAGAGTCTCAGCAACATTTGTTTCTGAGATCTTTCCCTGACCCCGCAGCCGCTTCAGCACCCCATCTAATTTCTGACTCAGATCTTCAAACATCGCTGAACAGGATTTGTCAAAAGGAGCTTCTACCCATCGAGATGGGTGATTAAATTACGCAGAAATAAAGACTTAAGCAAGATGGACTTTGTTAACTTTTGTTGACTCTTCCGTACTGGAATGATACCTTGAAGGGCAAGGGATGCACCTCATGTGCGAAGTCGAAGCGTGTCATTGGTGAATGCCGGAGTCTTAAAGTAAGTGTTTTGATCCGAAACGAAGTTTGGGAGTAGGGTCGGGTCAAATCTTTTTTAGGGCGGTCTGCCGTGGGATGCGCAAAAACAAAGACAGCCGAAACGATCATAACAAGTCAGAGGAGCAGTAATCGTGCATAAGAGTCTCGTTCTCACAGTTGCCACAATAACTTTTCTCGTCAGGGTGTCTACGTTTGGCGCCAGCGATGAACTTGTCGGTAAGGCATGGAAGGCCCTTGAAGGTTCGGGGCAGGAGGAAGCCGAGAAGAATTTCAAGGCGGCCATCGAAGCTGACAGGAAAGATACCCGCGCGTATCTCGGCCTCTCGCTGCTTTATGAACTTCAGGATCGGAAGACTGAAGCGTGGAATATGTTCAAGAATGTAATGAGCAGCGAGTCGAACTTCTATCCCTATTTGTCTGCGCAGTGGTTGTACACCTGGGACGAAACGATGCGCACGTCGCCAGTCACCGGAATTGTTGAGATGCTCGAGAAGCTGAGCGCGAATGCGAATGAGGATGGAATGCTGAGAGCACAAGCGGCAGAACAACTCGGGACGTACTACACGAATCGCGGCGATCTGTCCATTGCGCGTGGGTGGTTCAGCAAAATACATGCAATCACAGACTGGATGGTTATTGGGCCGTTCGACAACATTTCTGCATCGGGGTTTGACCGGGCGTTTGCGCCCGAGAGTGCGTTCGATACCTCATTGACATACGAAGGAAAGAACGGTGTTCCAATCAAATGGTTCGAACCGGCAGCAATGCGTCTCGATCGCTGGGTTGACTTGACGCGCTACTTTGCATTTCAGCACTCTGTGTTTTATGCCAACACATTTGTGTTCTCACCGAAGAAACAAAGCGTCTTCATTCGCATCGGCACAAGCGGCTCGTTGAAAGCGTTCCTCAATGACGATGAGATCATCCAGTATTTCGACGAGAACAACAATGATCTCGACACATACATTGTGGAAACGGAGGTGCAGGAAGGATGGAACCGTCTACTTGTCAAATGCGGGTTCTCGGAGATTACCCGGTGCAATTTTCTTGTCAGGATTACCAATGCAAGCGGCGATCCGATCGCCGGCGTGAAAGTCTCTCCGGAAGTTCAATCATACAAAAGTAAACCCGGCGCGCCGAAGAGGTTCGTCGAAAATTTCGCCGAAGCGTTTTTCAAGAATCAGATCAAGACAAATCCCGACCATCTCGAAAACTACGTGTTGCTTGCCCAGGTCTACCTCATGAACGATAAGGCGATTGAGGCAGAGCTTGCATTGCGTGAAGCGCTGCGGCGTTCGCCAAACAACACGCTGGTGCTTAACAAAATGCTCGAGGCGTATCTTCGCGGTGAAAAGTTCGACGAGGTTGCACAAACGCTTGAGAGACTGCTGTCCATCGATCCGAAACTGCCGACCGCGCTGTTGTATAAGATTCAGCGTGCAATCGAAAGCGAGGATTTTGACACGGCTGAAGAAACACTGGCACAGTTAAAAACAATCCAGCCGATGTCGGAGAATGTGTATCGGCAGGAGATGGCGCTGGCTCGCAAAAAAAAGCAAGGCGAAAAGGTCATCGAACTCAATAAAGAAGCCTACACTCGGTATCCCAATACGTGGGACTTTGTGTTTCTTGAAGCGAGTCTTGCCCAGCAGAAGCAACGGAACACACAGCGCGCGAAAGAAATCGTTGCCGAGTATCTGAAAAGCAATTACAACACGAACGCATTGGGTGTTCTCGCGGAGTATGCGCTGACGACAAGTCTCAGTGAGTGGGAGTCGTATTATGGTAAGATGATAGAGCTTGAGCCGGCGGCGCCTGGATATCACTTCAAGATGTCGCAGGTCTACAAATCATTGGAGTTGTATACAAAAGCGGAGCAAGAGGTGCGGAACGCCATTGCCATTTGCCCAAACAGCGACGGATATTGGGCGGAGTTCGGCGAGTTGTATCGAATACAAAAGGACAATCTCAGGGCAATGTCGGCGTACGAGAAGGCATTGAAGTATGATCCCGCAAACTACGATGCACGGGAAAAACTTCGTGAACTTAAGGGGAAGAAATCCATTTTTGCCCAGTTCCAAACCGCAAACATTGACAGCGCAACGAAAGCGGCGCCATCGCAAAGCAGCTACCCGAACGATAACGGCGCAATTCTCCTTGATGATTCGAAGCGGGTCGTCTTCGACAAGGGGACGTCGATGTTGCAACGTGAGCTTCTCGTCAAGGTGTTTAACAAGACGGGCGTTGACCAGTACAAGGAGTTTGGCATTCCGTACAATCCCTATACCGAATCGCTGATTGTCGAGAAGGCAGTGACGATTAAAAACGATGGCTCGGAGGTCAAGGCCGACGTGGTAAGAAACTCGATGGTGTTTAAGCAGTTGGAGGAGAACGAATGCATCTACGTGAAATGGAAAACAAAGAATCACTACAACGGCAAGCTCTCCAACCAATTTTGGGATGAAAACTACTTCAATGGAGGATATCCGGTTGTGTTTGCGCGGTATGCGTTGCTGGTTCCAGAACAATTGAAATTCACCCACCGCACACAGCACATGCCCGACGAGCCTGTTCGGCGAGCAACGGAAGACGGCATGTTGTATGAGTGGACCGTTGCCAGGGAGCCCGCGATTGTGTACGAATCGGGAATGCCTGCATTGCCTGATGTTGTGAAGGCGCTGTACATCTCGAGCATCGATTCGTGGGAGTATCTTGTCGAATGGTACATCGATCTGGCGCGAACAAAGACAAGGAGTTCTTTCGAGATTCGGGAGGAAGTAGAGAAGCTTTTTGCGGGCAGGAAGAATCCTTCGGAGATCGAGAAGATCAGAATCGTGTACGAGTTTATTACAGAGAACATTCGTTATAGCAGCGTTCCGTTCCGGCAATCACCGCTTGTTCCGCAGGAAGCTCGCGATGTTCTCGTGAACCGCATTGGCGACTGCAAGGACGTAGCCACGCTCTGTATAGCAATGTTGCGCGAGGTCGGTATCGAAGCGCACCATGTACTGGTGAATACCGCTGATCAGGGTTCCAATGCAGGAATCCTTCCCACCATTTCGTTCAACCACGCAATTACGGCAGTGGAAACGAAGAACGGATTGCTTTACCTGGACCTGACAGCAAACAACTTTCCGTTTGGCTCAGCTCCCGGACCGGATGTAAATGCGTTTTCATTGCTGATCAAGAAAGGATCTGAAAAGCCGGAGTACCTGGGTAAAGACAGGTTTAGTCCGAACAATGTGTTTAGATCATCGATAGTTTCTATTGACGCGCAGAATGGCATTAACGTAAAACATTCGTCGAAGCGAACCGGATCAGAATCTGCAAGTGTGCGATTTTTCTATCGTGACCGAAGTGAACAGGATCGCGAGAAAGCGTATACGCAAGGACTTAACGGCGACTTCCCCACCGCTACATTGAAATCGTTGAACTTTGTCGGACTTGATACGCTAGCGAACAGTGTCACCGTGATGTCGGAATTTGATGTTCCGGAATATGTTTCGCAGTCGGGGAGGTTCAAATTCCTGGAGCTGCCTTGGTCAGATAAGCTTGAGCCCGATCCATCGCTCTCGTACGACAAACGTCTCTATCCCATTGTCGACTACATGCACGAGGACACCCTGCGTGAGGAGATCTCCGTGAAGCTACCGAAGGGTTACATGATCGATGAGCTGGTGCCCAGAGTCCAGTTGTCGTCAGACGTTGCACAATACAGCGTTACATACAAACTGAAGGGTGGAACATTGGTTGCGACTCGGGAGTTTGTTCGGAAGAAGAGCACAGTGGATCCAGCGGAATACTTTGCTTACAAAAAATTCTACAACGATGCGCTGAAGGAAGACGAGAGACAGGTAGTGTTACGTAGGAGGTAGAGACACAGGCGGTGTTATGGTGGAGGCGAAGAGCATGGGCGACGAGAGTCGCCCGCTTTGTTTATCTCCAGTCCCAACGGAAGCATTGTAACGGTTCCCGTTCTGTTGACTCTTCCTCAATGGATTGATAACTTGGAACCAACAAAGTGACAGGACTAGTTGATGAGTGCAAGATTATTTATTCGAATGCTTCTTGTTGGTGCGAGTCTGCTTGCCATGCTCGCAGTTGCACTTGGACAGACCACGCGAGCCTCGAGTGCCTTTAAGATTGTACGGCTCAAATACCTGGGTGGCGGTGATTGGTATAACGATCAATCAGCCGAGGTTAACCTGCTGAAGTTCGCGCGTGAGAACACAAACCTGAATGTTGATCCAACGTATGAATTTGTGGATGTAAACAGTGAGCAGCTGTTCTCTTTTCCGTTTGTTTTCCTGACGGGCCATGGCAATATTTCATTTTCCGAGCAGGATGTTCGTCGCCTGCGAACGTATTTGGAAAATGGCGGGTTCCTGTACGTCGACGACGACTACGGCTTGGACAGAGCTTTGCGTCGTGAGCTGAAGAGAGTTTTCCCTGGTCAAGATATGGTGGAGTTACCGTTCAGTCACGGTATTTACCACTGTCAGTTCGATTTTCCCAACGGTCCCCCGAAAACGCACGAGCACGACAAAAAGCCAGCGCAAGGATTTGGCCTCTTTCACAACGGACGCCTGGTCGTCTACTATACGTACGAAACGAATCCCAGCGATGGGTGGGCCGATGCAGACGTGCACAATGATTCAGAGCAGAAGCGCTTGGAAGCGTTGAAGTTCGGCGTCAATATTCTTGTGTGGGCTCTTACCAACTAAGTTCTCTCGCCGACAAACTGGCCGCAGTTCCAACCGAGATTGATACTCTGACCCTAAATCGTTAAGTTCATCTTCGCAAAATCTTCGAATCTTATAGAGATAGAGGCAGTGTGGGAAGGGTCTATCGTGAAGACACGATTGCGGCAATTGCTACCCCGCTCGGCGAGGGTGCCATAGGTGTAGTCCGCGTTAGTGGTGGGGAGTCAATAACGGCGATAGGTAAATTGTTCTCTGGCAGTATACACTTGTGCGAGGTTTCCACGCATACTGTCCATTATGGTCGGCTAGTTGACGCTTCGGGTGACGCAATTGATGAAGTTCTAGTGACAGTGTTCAAGGCCCCCCGCTCTTACACTGGAGAAGATTCGGTCGAGATAAGTTGCCACGGTGGTTTGTACGTGACGAGAAAGGTTCTCGCAACGGTACTTGCCACGGGCGTACGGCAGGCAGAACCAGGCGAGTTCACCAAGAGAGCATTCTTGAACGGCAAACTTGATTTGTCCCAAGCTGAGGCTGTCGCTGACCTCATCGCCTCGAAGAGCGACGTCGCTTATCGCTTTTCGATGAATCAGCTCGAGGGGAGGTTCTCTGAGAAGATCAAGCTTCTGCGGTCAGAGATTCTCAACTTGACTTCACTTCTCGAGCTTGAATTGGACTTTAGTGAAGATGGGATTGATTTGCTTCCCAAAACAGAAATTGTCCGACGGGCGAGTCTGGTCATTGATCAGATTAACGTCATGGCCGATTCCTATCGCCTTGGAAAGGTGTATCGAGAGGGCATAAGCGTCGCTATTGTGGGGAAGCCCAATGCGGGCAAGTCCAGCATATTCAATGCTCTACTTAAAGAGAACAGGGCAATAGTGACTGAGATTCCGGGGACAACTCGTGACTCGCTGGAGGAAACATTATCCATTGACGGAGTTCACTTCAAGTTGAACGACACTGCAGGCCTGAGGGCGTCCTCCGATCTTATTGAACAAGAGGGGATATCTCGGACGAGGCAATTACTGAGGACCTCTGACATTACAATGCTAGTTGTTGACGCTACTCAGGATGACACTGGTAGAGAGGAGAATTCTCTTGTGGATTATCAGTCGACAGGTGCCGTGCACCTGGTCGTATACAACAAGGTTGACCTGTTGCCAGACCCCAACACGCTTCTTCCTGCTTCCTCCGCTGGTAATGCAGTCGTGACAACATCTGCAAAGTCTGGATTTGGAATTGGGAAGTTGCGCCTTGAACTTGGCAGGCTTGCTTCGAAGATATCTGGACCCGATCGGAGTATCTTGGTTACAAGTGCCAGGCATCATGCGCTATTGTTGCCTGCAAAGGGCGCACTTGAAAGGGCAATTGCCACTCCGAATCAGGGCTTGACTTCGGAATTCGTGGCGTTCGAGACACGCTCTGCCGCGGATGCGCTTTCTGAAGTCGTGGGGGAGATTACATCCGAAGATACTCTAAATAACATATTTCAAAGTTTCTGCATTGGAAAGTAGTGGTTTCACGTGGAACGAACGACAAATCGGGCGACATATGATGTGGTGGTAGTTGGTGGTGGACACGCAGGCATTGAGGCGTCGCTGGCGGCCGCTCGGATGGGGTGCTCCACAGCCTTGCTGACAATGGATCTCAATGCCATTGGTCGCATGTCCTGCAATCCAGCCATCGGAGGTTCTGCAAAGGGCCACCTTGTTCGTGAGATCGACGCCCTTGGCGGCGAAATGGGAAAGCTTGCCGACGCAACAGGAATCCACTTTCGCATGCTGAACAAATCCAAGGGACCGGCAATTTGGTCCCCTCGGTGTCAGAGTGACCGGGATTGGTATGGTCGTGAAGCAGCAAGGAGGGTAGTTGCACAGGAGGGACTTACCGTCATCAGAGATACCGTTGTTAACTTGGTGGTTGAACAACGAGAACTGAAAGGAGTACTCACTGACGGTGGGTTAGTTCTCAGCTGTCAAGCATTGGTCATTTGCGCCGGTACATTCTTGAACGCAAAGATGCATACCGGGAAGAACTCACGAGTGGGAGGACGATTCGAAGAGCCCGCATCAAATGGACTTTCAAACCTACTCGCCTCTCTCGGGATCAAGACTGGCAGATTGAAGACGGGAACTCCACCCAGGGTATCAAGAGATTCCATCGACATCTCTCAAACGAGTACACAGCCTGGCGATGAAGACCCCTCGCCGTTTTCGTTCCAGAATACAACGATCTCGAATCCACAGATCCCGATGTACCTGACGCATACAAGCGCTGAGACTCACTCGATTCTTCGCGAAGGGTTCGATGACTCTCCGATGTTTACAGGAAGAATTAAAGGGGTCGGACCAAGGTATTGTCCCTCAATCGAAGACAAATTGAATCGCTTCTCAGAAAGAGAGAGGCATCAGATATTCCTCGAACCAGAGGGGTATGAATCCTCCGTCGTGTACGTCAACGGGTTTTCCACGAGTCTACCATCCACCATTCAAGAGAGGGCGCTTCGATCCATTCCGGGACTCAAAGAGAGTATCATGCTTAGACCTGGTTATGCGGTAGAGTATGATTACTTTCCACCGCATCAGCTTGAGCATAGCTTGGAATCCAAGCTCGTGAAGGGACTGTTCTTTGCCGGACAAGTGAACGGCACAAGTGGATACGAGGAGGCGGCAGCACAGGGCTTGGTGGCGGGAATCAACGCAGCTCTCAGGGTCAGGCATGATGCACCCCAAGTGTTCAGTAGAAGTGAGTCTTACATAGGCGTTCTGATTGATGATTTGATTAACAAAGGAACGGAGGAGCCATACAGGATATTCACGTCATTGGCTGAGTACAGACTTCTCTTGCGTCAAGATAACGCCGATTCACGGTTAATGCGCACCGGTCATTCCCTCGGCCTTATTCCACGTGAAACAATAGTTACATTGGAAAACAAGGAACGTCGAATCGAAGCCGCAAAGAAACACCTCGCATCAAGTTTCCTTAGTCCCAATGCGATTAATGACTTCCTGGTTGTCTCCGGCAGCCAGCCAATATCGGAGAATGAGTCTGCCGAAAAGCTGCTTAGGAGACCGGAAGTCAATCTTAAGTCCTTGGCGATGGTGGAAGAACTGAGAGCAGACCCAGCCATTCAGGCTATTCTCGATGATCGTGCAGCACTTGAACGCGTAGAAATTGAAACCAAGTACGAGGGGTACCTGAAGCGTCAGACCGAAGAGATCGAGGTATTCAGGAGGAATGAATCGGCGTCGATCCCGGTGGAGTTTGAATTCGACAAAGTGAGGTCCCTTAGCAAGGAAGGAAAAGAAAAGCTGTCTCGAGTTCGTCCGCGCTCTCTCGGCCAAGCCTCCAGAATAAGCGGTGTGACCCCCGCAGACCTCTCGGTGCTAATGATTGCATTACGAACATAGAACCCCAAAGTTGGAAACGCCTCAGCTAAAGATCCAGACCATTGCAAGGAGAAGCAACCTCGTCATCGATAGTGATCAATTGTCGATGCTTTCCAATTACGTGAATCTACTCCAGGAGTGGAATTCGAAAATCAACTTGATATCCAGAGTTGATATTCAAAACATTTGGTTCAACCACATACTCCACTCGATCTCCGTTCTCTTCTTCGTATCTATTCCTTCTGAGTCGAGAGTTCTGGATCTTGGTACGGGAGGGGGTTTGCCTGGCATTCCGCTGTCAATCTTAAGAAAGGACATGCGGTTCACTCTTCTTGACTCGATCGAGAAAAAAATGCGAGCAGTCGAAGTTATAATTGCAGGATTGAGACTTACAAATGTTGAAACTGTTACGGGGCGCGCGGAGACATTAGCAACTCAAGAGAGATTCAAGTGTGGCTATGATGTTGTTATTTCAAGAGCGGTTGCACCGCTGGTCGATCTTGTCAAGTGGAGCAAGCCGTTTCTAAGGAAAGCGAGTCGGACACATATCGAGTCTACGCATGCACCACATGTCAAGCATTACCCAACTCCATATTTGTTGGCGTTGAAAGGTGGAGATCTCACCTCTGAGCTCACAGCCGCCAGATTGAAAACTGGACAGAGAAAAATCGAAGTTCTCAACCTGACGTTCGACGGGAGCGAGGAGATTGGTTTGCAGGACAAAAAAATAGTCATCGTTCACTTTTGATAATGGCCGTTATTGTATGAGTAAGGAATTCTCCGAGCAGCTAGCCATGTTGCTTACTGAACAACGAAATCCGGTTTCACAGGAGATCGACCTCCAGACAACCGATTCTATTCTCAGAATCATCAACTCCGAAGACACGCGTGTAGCACTTGCAGTGGAAAAAGAGATACCCTACATCGCCCAGGCAGTCGACATCATCGTTGACACGTTTCGGAAAGGGGGTCGCCTCCTTTACTTCGGTGCCGGCACAAGTGGTCGCCTCGGCGTTGTTGATGCGGCTGAATGTCCGCCTACGTTTGGCACACCACCGGAAATGGTCGTTGGGCTCATTGCAGGCGGTGAGGCTGCTATGTTCAAGGCCCAGGAAGGTGCCGAGGATAGTCCCGAGAATGCCCGACGAGACATCGATGCACAAAATGTTTCTGCGAAGGATGTTGTCTGTGGGATTGCCGCCAGCCGCAGAACACCATACGTTGTTGCCGCGGTAGCCCGAGCGCGGGAGCTTGGCGCAAAGACGCTGTACGTAACGACGAATCCCCGCTCGTCGTTCGATCTCGATGTTGATGTTGCAATCTGTCCTGAAGTTGGTCCGGAGGTTATCATGGGATCGACGCGCATGAAATCCGGGACCGCGCAGAAACTCGTGCTCAACATGCTCACCACTGCGGCAATGGTCAAACTCGGCAAAGTGTACGAAAACATGATGGTCGATCTACAGCTGACAAATGCAAAGCTCGTCGAGAGATCTAAACGAATCATCTCAATGGTAACAGGGGCCGATTACGACACCGCAGCCGAGTTTCTTGAGAAGTCCGGCGGACATGTGAAAACTGCAATTGTCATGATCGCGAACAACATGACCATTGAGGAAGCAAAAGCGTGCCTCGAGAAGGCAAATGGCTTTGTTCGCGTCGCGATTCGAAAGGTGTAGATCTTCATCAGGAGGAACGACCCATGATCTCACGCACCGCAAAGAACAATCTTTCTCGGATGCTGCTAGCCTCGATATCCTGTCTGTTTTGCCTCGCGTCAATTTGCAATGCGCAGCACCAGAAACCGAACATCATTGTCATCATGACGGATGACCATGCTAAGAAAGCTACATCTCGATACGATGGGACGTTGAATGCAACGCCAAACATTGACCGTATCGGCGCGGAGGGCGTAACGTTCCGCAATGCCTTTGTTACCAATTCAATTTGCGGACCAAGTCGCGCGGTGTTTCTCACCGGCGTGTACAGCCACATCAACGGCATGCGCGATCACAGCAATCGTTTTGACAGTTCACAGATGACGGTTCCCAAACTTCTCCGCGAGCAGGGTTACTTCACGGCAATCGTCGGCAAGTGGCATCTGGTATCAACGCCAACGGGTTTTGATTTCTGGAAAGTTCTGATTGATCAGGGAGAGTATTACAATCCCAACTTCATCGAAATGGGTGATACAAGCCAGTACGAAGGCTACGCAACAAACATCATCACCGATCTTGCCATCGAGACAATTGAGAAACGAGTACAAGGCAAACCCTTCTTCCTGATGGTGAACGAGAAGGCGCCACACCGCAACTGGATGCCCGACACAGCTCACTTGCGCATGTACGACGACGGCGACATAGGCCTCCCGGAAAATTTCTCGGATGACTACAACGATCGGACGAGAGCCGCAAAAGAACAAGACATGGAAGTTCGCAACATGTATCTCTCTTCGGATATGAAATTGTACATGCCGGAGAGTGAACCGGAGACCGGGACAGGCGGCAAGAAAGGATTCGACGCGAAGGCAGACTGGAAGCGGCTCTACGAACGGATGAATGCGGAACAAAAGAAGGCGTGGGACGACTATTACAAACCAATCTCCGACGCGTTCTATAAGGAACGTCCAGAAGGAACAAAACTCGCCAAGTGGAAATATCAACGCTACATCAAAGACTATCTTCGCTGCATTGCCTCGGTGGATGAAAATGTCGGGCGTCTGCTCACGTACCTGGAGAAGACCAACCTGCTCGACAACACGCTCATCGTGTACACTTCCGACCAGGGTTTCTTTTTGGGTGAACACGGCTGGTACGATAAGCGATTCATGTACGAAGAATCCATCGGCATCCCACTCCTGATGCGACTTCCATCGATGATCACTTCTGGCATCGATCGTTCTGAGCTAGTCATGAATCTGGATCTGGCTCCAACTATTCTTCAGATCGCTGGCGTGACAATTCCCGACCGAATGCAAGGAAATTCACTCGTTCCGCTGTTCCGTGAAGGATCTGTCTCAAGCTGGCGACAGGCAGTGTACTATCATTACTATGAGTATCCCCACGGTTGGCATCGGGTGAAACGTCACTACGGAATCAGAACGGATCGCTACAAGCTCATTCACTTCTACAATGACAACGATGAGTGGGAGCTGTTTGATCTGAAGGCCGATCCATTTGAAATGCACAATCTCTATGGAAAGCCCGAGCGGGAAACGATCGTCAACTCACTGAAACGCGAGTTGAACTCCTTGATAACAAAATACGAGGACACAACTGCACCTGCTGAGTAATCAGTCGGGCTGCATGAGCTGTAGACTCATTGCGAGAACAATCATCGGGATTTGAAAATCCCGTTCTCGCACGATGTACTATGTTATTGCACCCTGCGATGAATTGAGAATCTCTCTCGACGACATGGCGGGGTATACGCGTTTTGAAGAGAGACGATGCTTGAAACCATAAAACATACCCTGCTCGAATTACCGAAGGCGACAGAGCTTGCTCACCTGCTGTCATCAAAAACTGAGAGCGTCATTCAGGTTGGTGGCGTCGCAGGCTCGCTACGAACGATTCTGCTTGGATCAATTGCCGAGCAACTGCGTCGCCA